>NZ_JBFAOJ010000053.1:20464-63659 GCF_040675205.1 Streptosporangium sp. NPDC049644
GCGGCACCCCACCCACCCCCACCATCTCCTAACTCGCCCAGGGGCGCGACACATATGTCACCGCCCCGCACGATCACACCGCCCACCATCCCCTAACTCACCCACAGGCCCCACTCACCCGGAGTTCTCCCGCGAGGACCCTCCCGCGCGAGGACCCGGTGCGGCCGGGCAAGGGGGCACGGCTCACCTGCCGTGCCCCCTTCCCCCGGCCCGCTTCCGAAAGTTTCGGAAGTTTATCGCAAATTTTCTAATCACCAGGCCGGATCTTCCATCACCCTCAGAGAGGACCCTCATGTCCAGCCTCCGCAAAGCGATCTCGGCAGGGGCGATCGCCCTGCTCCCGCTCGTCACGGCAGCCGTCGCCATCCTGCCCGCCACCCCGGCCCACGCCTCCGCCTCCCTGCGCGAACACGCCGCCGCACGCGGCAAGTTCATCGGCGCCGCGGTCGCCACCTCCCCGCTGGCGAACGAGACCTCCTACCGCAACATCGCGGCGACCGAGTTCAACCAGATCACCGCCGAGAACGTCATGAAGTGGGATACCACCGAACCCAGCCAGAACCAGTTCAACTGGACCGGGGCGGACGCCGTCGTCGACTTCGCCACGCAGAACAACCAGCAGGTGCACGGGCACACGCTGGTCTGGCACAACCAGACGCCGAGCTGGGTGCAGAATCTCAGCGCCACCGACATGCGCTCCGCGATACAGAACCACATCGCCAAGGTCGTCGGCCGCTACGCCGCCAACCCCACGGTGGTCTCCTGGGACGTCGTGAACGAGGTCTTCGACGACAACGGCAACATGCGTAACTCGTTCTGGTACCAGAAGCTCGGCGACACCTACATCGCCGACGCCTTCCGGGCCGCCCGGGCCGCCGACCCCGACGCCAGGCTCTGCATCAACGACTACAACGTCGAAGGCGTCAACGCCAAGAGCACCGCGATGTACAACCTGGTGCGGACGCTGCGGGCGCAGAACGTGCCGGTCGACTGCGTCGGATTCCAGGGGCACCTGGCCACCCAGTACGGCTTCCCCGGCCAGGTCCAGCAGAACCTCCAGCGCTTCGCCGACCTCGGCGTCCAGGTCAGGTTCACCGAGATCGACATCCGGATCCAGATGCCCCGCGACGCGGCCAAGGACGCCCAGCAGGCCACCTACTACCGCGACGTCGTCAACGCCTGCCTGGCGGTGACCCAGTGCGCGGGCATCACGCTCTGGGGCTTCACCGACAAGTACTCCTGGGTGCCCGACACCTTCCCCAGCGAGGGCGCGGCCCTGATCTACGACGCGAACTACGCCAAGAAGCCCGCCTACACGGCGGTGCACGACGCGCTGGCCGGTGGCACCACCACCCCGGACACCGAGGCCCCGACCAGGCCGGGCACCCCGACCGCCTCGGCCGTCACCTCCTCGGGAGCGACCCTCAACTGGACCGCCTCCACCGACAACCGCGCGGTGACCGGCTACGACGTCTACCAGGGAAGCACCAGGCTCGGCTCGTCGACCACCAACTCCGTCACGCTGACCGGCCTCAGCCCGCAGACCGCCTACAGCGTCACCGTCGTCGCCCGTGACGCGGCGGGGAACACCTCGGCCGCCTCCGCGGCGGTGACCTTCACCACCCTCGCCGGGCAGCCCGGCGGCCCCTGCACCTCCACCTACAAGACGGTCAACTCCTGGCAGGGCGGCTTCCAGGGCGAGGTCACCGTGAGCTGTCCCGCCGCCGTCACCGGCTGGAAGACCGTTCTCACCTATCCCTCAGGGGTGAACATCACCCAGTCCTGGAGCTCCACCCTGTCCGCCGCTCCCCCGGCCTTCACCTTCACCAACGCCGCCTGGAACGGCTCCATCCCCGCCGGCGGATCCACCACCTTCGGCTTCATCGGCAGCTGGAACGGGAGCGGCACCCCACCCACCCCCACCATCTCCTAACTCGCCCAGGGGCGCGACACATATGTCACCGCCCCGCACGATCACACCGCCCACCATCCCCTAGCCGTACCCGACCAGAAGGGACCTCCGGCCTCGGTGGAGACACCGTCCCCGCCCGGCCGGAGGCCCCGTCACCGCTCCCCGCCCGGCGACTCAGGCACCCGCCCGGTTCACGGGTGTACCGGTGAGCGACCTGCGCATGGACTGGATGGACCGTCCACGTACCTGAGCGAACTTGGCCAGTTCGGCGTCGGGATGCCCGTGCAACTCGTCGAAGATCGCGAAGACCGGGTACACGTCTCCCCACGGTCGACGCTTCCGCGCACTTTCCCTCGCGGCCTCGATACGCCGTTCGAGGCCCCGCAGGACGCCTTGCTGAACGCGCCGCCTGCCGGACGAGAGCAGCTCCTCGATCTCGGTCCACCGCTCTTCCAACGCGAGCCCCAGTGTCAACCCGGCGGCACACCGCTCCACCACGACCGCCTTGCCGTCCAGGCCCGCGCGCAGCGACGTCTCGGCGGGTGATCCGGTGTCCGGACGGCACATCAGGGAGCCGAGCGCGAACGCCGCCTCCAGGCCGGGGTTCATGGTGAACCGGGCCTCTCCGGGCCCGGGTACGTGCACGGCGGTGCCACCGCCCAGCAGCGCGGACAGCGGCCCGACGATGTCGAACACCACACCCTGCTGGATGAGGGACGCCGCGTTACGGCAGGTTCTGTGAAGCACGAGCAAGGAGTCCTCCCCGAGCAGATGCCGGACAAGCACCTCGGTCGCGGCCCTGTCCAGATGTTCGCAATGGTGGAGAGCGGAGGTGACCCAGCTTCCGGGACGGCTGCGGTAGAGCTCGACGGCTCGCTGTCCGTCTCCTTCACGCAGGCACTCCAGGACGGTCAGATGGTCGGCGACGAGCGGCCTCGGTTCGGTGGCGGGCGGGTCTCCGTCGAAGCGCGCCCGATCGATCGTGGCGCCGCCGAATTTCGCTCCCTCCAGAACCGCGCCGGTGAAATCGGCACCCGTCAGGTCCGCGAAGACGAAATCCGCCTCCCGCAGGTCGGCCCCGCGAAAGTCCGCGTCCGGCAACGTGGCGTTCCTGAACGACGCACGGGAGAGCCGGGCGTCGCGGAAGTCCACCTCCTCGCCGTGGGCCCGGTCGAACGTGGCGTCCTCAAGCCCGGCCGCCGCGAAGCGAGAGTGCGCGATGAACGCCGCCGAGAAGTCCGCGCGGGGAAGGTTCGCCCGGTCCCACCAGGTGATCGAGGCGTGCGCGCTGCCGAAGTCGGCACCCTCGCCGCTGGAATCCCCGAAATCACACTGAAAGAACGTGGCCCCGCCGAAGTCCGCCCGGTCACACCGGACGGCGACGAAGTCGCAGTCCATGAAGTGAGCCCTCAAGAGACCGGCCCCGGACAGGTTCGCCCGCGAGAGGTCCATGAAGTCCCCCGCGAGACGGGACAGACGGGCACCCGTGAGATCAAGGCCGGTCGCGGCGACATCTTTGAGCCGGGCATTCTTCCTGGCGGCCCTTTCGAGCTCCTCCCTGGTGAGCACACGACGCTCGGCCTTCATTCTTCCTCCACTCACACCTGGGCCGGCCGTTCCCGGCCACCCGGACACGGCGGCCGCCCTTTCACCACCGCCCCGGAAGACGATCCTGGAGAAACCCGGTTGGAAAGCGCTTGAAAGCCACTGCGTCTCCCCCCTGACCGGGCCCGATCAGGACGCGAAAGGGGGCGCCGTGGGCGAGTTCCCCACCTGAGCCGTCGGCCGGGGAACGAAGACGGCGGGAGGGCGGACAGCGCGAGGCGGCGGCACCGCGGTTCGAAGACCACGGCGCCGCCGCCGGTAATCCTGTGAGAAACAACAACTCGCACTGTATTGAGAGTCAGGATCCCGAAGAGATCTCTCCCGGATTTCCGCGCCCTCAGTTCGGGGCGGCGTTTCTCTGTGGAAAAACACGGTCCCGGTGAATACGGGATCCCATCTCTTGGCAACGCTTCCGGAGCCGCGCGAAATCGCGGATCCGGCCGCGAGTGGACTCACATCCCGGATGTCCTGGACGTCCCGGACACCTCGGCCCGCATCGCGCCCCGATCAGAGCGCGACCACGGCTGGACGACCGAAAGATCTAGTCATCGTCGTCGTCGAAGCCGCGGAGACCGGAACCACCGCTCCTGTTGTTCAGACGGTTGACGTTGTTGTTGTGGTTGTTGATGATCACCCTGACGCGGCTGTGGCCGTGCCGGCCCCAGCCTCGTCCCCAGCCGCCGCAGCCGCCGCCGCAGCCGCAGCCGCGCCCGCAGCCACCGCCCCAGGTCGGGAAGGCGGCGGCGGTGACCGCGGTGGTCGCCGCGCCGGCGCTCGTGGCGGTGGTCGCCGCACCCATACCGACAGCCCCACCGGTCAGCGCCGCACTGATCGCGAGCCCTGCGATAACACTCTTGGACTTGGGCATTTTGTTTCCCCTCGAAAGGTTCAGTTACCCTAATTTCCGGCATTTCCTAGATCAGCCGAAAATCTCCCGAGATGGCCAGATATGCACCATCACTGATTGTCATAGTTTCCTGCCATGTCTGCCTACAAACAACGATTCAAGGCTTTTACGCTATTGTTGTCTAGTTATGGCGGACATTAAACTAATATGAGTCGCTTTGGGATGGAATGTCCTTTATGCACCCCGAGGGGCCGCAATCCACGAGGACCAGGCGGGCCACCGAACCCGCGAATCCCGGTCCCGCGGCCGGGAACGGACGGACCGCTTCTCGTACCGCCGGCCAGGGCGGCGGGCGGTACGGGTCAGAGGGGACGGGGCTCGATGCCGTACTCGTGCAGCCTGGTGACCATCCAGCGGGAGAGGCGCAGATGGCCAACGAGGGTGGGGTGGACCCCGTCGGGCAGCACCGCCCCCCTGCCCCAGCCCCGGCCGTGCGGGCCGAGCGGTTCGAACGGGTCGAGGAAGGGCACCTCCAGCCGGTCGGCCGCGGTCGAGACGGCCTCCCTCACCCGGTAGGCCCACCGGGGAGCCCTCGTCATCCAGATCGGGCCGACCAGCACGATCCTGGTGTGCGGCCACCGCCGCCTGACCAGCTCCAGCAGACGGACCGCCGCTCCCTCGATCCTGGCGGCCCCGACCCGGCGGTCGTTACGCCCGCCGGAGATGATCAGCATGTCGGGCTCCGGACGCCAGGAGAGCTCCTTGACGAAGGACTGCTGGAAGGTCCGGCCCACCCTGCCCTGATT
Organism: Streptosporangium sp. NPDC049644; assembly: GCF_040675205.1. Taxonomy (NCBI): domain Bacteria; kingdom Bacillati; phylum Actinomycetota; class Actinomycetes; order Streptosporangiales; family Streptosporangiaceae; genus Streptosporangium; species Streptosporangium sp. NPDC049644. The sequence continues at coordinate 25,635 of NZ_JBFAOJ010000053.1, forward strand.
GACGAAGCCCGTTCCCGCGGCGCCCGCGGTGATCAGCTGCCAGCCCAGCTGCCGGGCGACCTGCGCCGCGTAGCCGTCCCATCCCCGTACCGGCCCCGACCCGACCGTGAAGCTGTCACCGATGATCATGACGAGCGGTGCCCGGCTCGGGGGCGACGGAGTGGCCGAGGCGGGGGGTTCGGCACCCAGCGTCACCGGTACGGCCGTACCGCCCTCAGCGACACATCCCGAAATAAGACAGGAAATCGCTACGACAAACGCGACCGCGAACGCCCACGGTCGTCTACGTACGGGCGTGCGCATGCCACCTCTGGGGACGTCGGACTGCCGACCTGATGGTAGATGTCCGCCGGTAGCCGGACTCGGAAAACGGAAAAGCCGGACCCGGCGGCGCCACGGGGTCAGGAAGCCGCTCCGAGCGGCCCGCCCGTTCGGCGGGAACGGGTCAGCCGACCTGGGAGGGAGGGACGACCCAGGTGTTGCAGTAGCCGATCCGGGCGTACTTCCAGCCCTGGTGGAGCCAGGCGGCGTAGTGCTCGCCGGTGCCGTGGTCGCGCCGGGGGGCGCCGTTCTGGTCGTCGCCGCGTCCGTACTCCGTCCGCAGCACCTGCTGCCAGCGGGCGCCGGTGACGCCCAGCGGGACCCGCACGGTTCTGACGAAGGCCCCGGCGAGACACTGCGCCTGAAGCTCGTGGCGACGGGAGTGCGCGTCCTGCGCCTCCCGGGACCTGGTGGAGACCTCCCACCACCAGGCCCCGCCGATGCCCGCCATGGACTGCACGTGGTGGGCGTACTCATGGGCGAGCACGGTCAGGTAGGGCACGTGGTTCCGGGCGGGGTCGACCTGACCGCTCTGCTGGATCACATGGCTCAGGCCGACGTACATGCCCCGGTTGGCCGGGCAGTAGTAGGCGGAGGCGTCGGGGTTGGGATAGACCCCGCAGGGCCCGCGTCCCGCACGGGACCAGTAGACCTTGCTCGGCTCCTGGAAGACCGCTCCGGCCTGGGAGAACTTCGCGCTCCACGCCCGGTCCAGACAGCCGGTGACGGCGTTGAGGTAGGCGAGCATGTCGCCGGGTCGGGTCGAGGGCCGAGGAGCGCGGCAGGAGGTGGGGCGCATCAGGCCGGTGCCGTACAGCGGGTTGCGCTTGAGCCGGGCCGCGGTGTCGGAACGGCGCATGTGGCGGAGGTCGACGGCCGTGCTCCGCTCCGCGGCGGCCGGCACGATCTGGGTGTCGCCCAGCGAGCCGAGGTTCAGCTCCCGCGGCGGGGTGAAGGCCGGCGGGGTGATCTCGACCTCGCCGGTCTGCGTGGGAACGGCCTTCCCGGTCGCCACCGGGCCGGTCCCGGGACCGGCCGGACTCTCGGCCTCCTCGCCACCGGCCAGGCCCGCGATCACCACGACCCCGGCGAACACCAGGGCGAGAATGCCCAGGAAGCCAAAGGCCAGTGGGTTCGACCTCCGTGGGCGCATGCAACCGCCTCTCCAAAGAGTGGATCTCCGGGCGGCAATCTAGCGGATACATACACATATGGGTTTACGGGTGTGAAGAAATGGAGATGGGGCCGATCATCATGGCCCGGTGCTTCTCGATAGGCTCCCGACCCATGGCGGCATCTTTCTCGCACCGAGCAGCCGGAAGCCTGGCCGCGACGGCCATCCTCGCGCTGCTGGTCGGCGCCTCCCCTGCCCTCGCGACCGTTTCCGCGTCCCCCCAGGCCGCGCAGGACGGCAAGGTGACGAGTACGACGGTGCGGATGGAGCTCCGGCAGGACGGGGTGCTTCATGTCAAGGAAGAGGTCGTCTTCGAAGGCGACGCACCGTCGCGCGACCTGGTCGACCGGACCCGCTACGACAGTCGCAGCGACCGGCTCTACCAGGTCACCGACCTGAAGGGGGACGCCACCCTGACCGGCGGCACCATCACCCTGAAGGGCATGGGCAGCGCCGTCCTGGAGTACGACGTCAGGGGCGCCGTCACTCCGCTCGCCGACGCCCAGGAACTGCGCTGGTACGCCGTGGGCGGCTGGTCCGTTCCGGTCGAGCAGGCCAGGGTCACCGTGAGCGGCCCGGCCGCGGTGCAGCACCTGTCGTGCTTCGCCGGCCCCCTGACCTCGGCGATCGCCTGCACCGAGGCGTCCATGGACCACACCGGCGTCGCCGCCGAGTTCGGGCAGCAGGGCCTGGGCGCCGGCGAGGTGCTCACCGTGGTCATCGGCTACCCCGCCACCGCCACCAAGGGCGCGCCGGTCCTGGCGCGCCGCTTCGAGCTGTCCAATGCCTTCACCCTCAACACCGTGACCGGCGGCGCGCTGACCGCCCTGCTCCTCCTGATGCTCGGCGGCCTCGCCCTCCTCTACTGGACGCGAGGCCGGGACGCCCGCGTGGTCGGCCACGAGTCGGGGACGCTCAACGGTGTCGAGAACGGCCACTTCGCCCCGCCGGACGGCGTCCGCCCCGGTCAGATCGGCACCCTCATGGACGAGCAGGCCGACGTGATCGACGTGACCGCCACGATCGTCGACCTGGCCGTCCGGGGCTACCTCAGGATCGACGAGCAGCCCCGGCAGACGTACGAGACACCCGACTGGAGGCTCGTACGGCTGCCCACCGCCCCGGTCTCCGCGCTGATGGCCTACGAACTGGAGCTCTACGACGCCATCTTCGACGGCCGTGACACGGTGCTGCTCTCCGAACTCCAGGGATCGTTCGGCGCCAAGCTCGGCAAGGTCCGCGAGGCGCTCTACCGCGACGTGGTCAAGCAGGGCTGGTTCGCCCGCCGCCCCGACGCCGTCCGCACCCGCTGGACGACCCTCGGCGTGCTCCTCACCCTGCTCGGCGTCCTCACCACCTTCGCGCTGGCCTGGCTCACCACGTACGGACTGCTCGGCCTGGCCCTGATCATCGCCGGTGCCGCCCTGGCGGTGGGCGGCCAGTACATGCCGGCCAAGACCGCCAAGGGCGCGGGAGCCCTCGCCCACACCCTGGGGTTCAGGGAGTACCTGTCCGGCGGCGACATCTCCGACGACGTGCCGGCGGCCCAGCGGGTGGAGCTGTTCTCCCGCTACCTGCCCTACGCCGTGATCTTCGACAGCGTCGACCGCTGGGCCCGCGTGGTCTCCTCGGTCACCGGCGACGGCCGGCAGGCCGACAACCTGTACTGGTACCACGGCCCGGCCGAGTGGGACCTGTCCAGGTTCGCCGACTCGATGCGGACCTTCACCATGACCACCTCCGGCGCGATCTCCACCACCCGCCAGTTCCGCTCCCTGTGACCTCGCCGGCGGGGCGCCGGGGAGACCTGCGCGGGGCACTACCGCACGCGGATCTCCCCGACCGGGCGCCCGCCGCCGAGCAGCACCCCGGTGGCCAGCTCGTCGAGCTCGGGGCCCTCGAAGCCGAGCGCCCGCAGGGCCGCGACGGTGACCGGAACCCGGGCGCGCTGGCCACCATCCTCGATCTTGACAGTCCCGGAACGCCCGTCGTCGAAGGCGAAGGCGTCGAACGCCTCCGCGCCGATCTTGACCATCAGCCCGGGAATCGCCCGCATCAGCCGGGCCTCGGGGCGGGTGGTGCCCGACGTCCATTCGGGGTGGGCCCGGAAGTCGTCCGCGATCCGGCGCTCCGGGGTGCCCGGCTCGGCCAGGACCAGTGCGCGGAACGCCCGGGTCACACCCAGCATCGAGACGAAGAACAGCGGGGCGCCGCAGCCGTCCACCCCGCCGGCCGCGACACGCTCGCCGGTCAGCTCCTCGACCGTGGCGCGGATCGCCCGCTGCAGCGGATGGGTCTGGTCGAGGTAGGTCTCCACCGGCCAGCCGTTGACCACGCAGGTGGCGAGCATCGCCGCGTGCTTGCCCGAGCAGTTCATGTAGACCCCGGCCCGGCTTCCTCCGGAGCGCAGCACCTCCTCCCGGGAGGCGGCGTGCTCGGGCAGGTCCTCCGGGCAGCCCAGCGCGCTCTCGTCCAGCCCGGCCCCGGCCAGGATCTCGCGTACCCCGTCCACGTGGAACGGTTCGCCCGCGTGGCTCGCGCACGCCAGCGCGAGCAGCTCCCCCTCCAGGGGGAGTCCGGCGCGGACCATGGCGAGCGCCTGCAGGGGCTTCATCGACGAGCGCGGCGAGGCCGGCGCGTCCACCGCCCCGTGCACCCTCACCAGGGAGCCGTCGGCGGCGACGGCGAGCATCCGCGCCCGATGGGTGGACTCCACGAACCCCGAGCGGACGACCTCGACGAACAATGACTCAGCAGACACCTTTGTCTCCTTTCGCCCAGAGTCTAGGGAGGTCGGGAGGCACGGGATGATGGGAGGCATGCGTGCGGTCGTGCAGCGGGTGAGTTCCGCGTCAGTGGTGGTGGACGGCGTGACGGTCGGGGCGATCGACGAGCCGGGACTGCTGGTCCTGGTCGGCGTGACCCATACCGACACCCCCGAACAGGCGGCCAGGCTCGCCGCCAAGCTCTGGGGCCTGCGGATCCTCTCCGGCGAGAAGTCCTGCTCCGACATCGGCGCGCCCCTGCTGGTGGTCAGCCAGTTCACCCTGTACGGCGACACCCGCAAGGGGCGCCGCCCCACCTGGCAGGCCGCCGCGCCGGGCCCGGTCGCCGAGCCGCTGGTCGAGACGGTCTGCGCGGAGCTGCGCGGGCTGGGCGCCCGCGTGGAGACCGGGGTCTTCGGCGCCGACATGAAGGTCGGGTTGACCAACGACGGCCCGATCACCCTGATCCTGGACGTCTGACCCCGGGGCCGGCCGGACTCCCCGGCGAGACCGGAACCCGGCGCCCGGGAAGACCTCCCGGGCCCCGGTGAGCCGATGACGCCGTGCCGTCAGCGGATGCGGCGGCGCAGGGCGGGGTCGATCTGGACGTTGCGCCCGGCGTCCGGCGGCACGATGACCTCCTGGGACGCGGCCACCCCGCCGGCCTCCAGGGTGGCGTCCACCGGCACCGTCCGCTTGACCACGGCCAGCGCGATCGGGCCCAGCTCGTGGTGGCGCGCGGCGCTGCCGACGGAGCCGACCTCCGCGCCGTCGTACGTCACGGGGGCACCGTGCTTCGGCAGGGTGTCGACGCTGCCGTCCAGGTGCAGGAAGACCAGGCGGCGCGGGGGGTGGCCCAGGTTGTGGACGCGGGCCACGGTCTCCTGCCCCTTGTAGCAGCCCTTGCTGAGGTGCAGGGCCGTGCCGATCCAGCCCACCTCGTGCGGGATCGTCTTGTGGTCGGTCTCGAAACCCAGCCGGGGACGGTGCTCCTCGATCCGCAGCGCCTCGTACGCCCAGAGCCCGGCGAGCCTCAGCCCGAGCCCCCGCGCCAGTTCCGCGCGCGGGAGCAGGATGTCACGCCCCACCACGACGGCCCCCTCGGGCAGATCGGGCGGCGTCTCCCCCAGCACGGAGACCACGGCGTAGCGATCCGTCACGTCGGTGACCTCGACCCTCAGCATGAACCGCATCTTGTCGAGGAACCCGGCCAGTTCCGCGCCGGTGCCCGGCTCGACATGCGCCCAGACGGCCGCGCCGTCGTCGACGAGGACGAGGTGGTGCTCCACCCTGCCCTGGGCGTCCAGCAGCAGCGTCTCGGTGGGCCGACCGGGTTTCAGGTCGTCGAGTTTCTGTGAGCTGAGGCTGTTGAGCCAGCTCAGACGGTCGGGCCCGGAGATCCGGACGACCTCGCGGTTGCTCCGGTCGACCATCGCCTCTCCGGCGAGCAGCGCGCGCTGCTCGGCGAACGGGTCGCCGTAGTGTCCGGCGACATCGGCGTCGGGGGCCTCGGCCGCGACCGCGCCGGGGGTGTCCAGCAGAGGGCTTCGCATGTACACAGCCTACGAGGCCGCACCGAGCGGGGCGGTGGCGGCTCCGCCAGCTCCCGGGGCGGAATTCCGGAGGCGTCCACGGAATCCGGGGGTCCGCGGGATTCAGGGGCGCCCGCGGATCGGGGCGGCCCAGGGGCGAAGCGCCTCCGGAGGATCAACGGGCGCGCGTACCCCGGCGGTGAGGCCGACTCATGCCGACCGGCGCGATCCAGGCGCGGGCCAGGCGCGGGCCAGGCCGGGCCACGCGGTTATCCGGTGGATCCGCTCCTCCCCCTCCCCGTACAGTCGCCGCAACGCGGCGTCGTCATCGAAAGCGGATCATGCGAGTGCACTATCCCCGCACCCCCCACCTGCCCTGGTCTCCCGGGGCCGCCTCGGACGACGTACGCGCCGACGGCCTGTCGGGGCTGGCCGGCCGGGAGGTCGTCGTCACCGAGAAGCTCGACGGGGAGAACACCACCGTGTACTCCGACGGGGTGCACGCCCGTTCGCTGGACTCGGCGCACCATCCGTCCCGCGCGTGGGTCAAGGCCCTGCACGGCAGGATCGCCCGGTTCCTCCCACCGGGCCGACGGATATGCGGTGAGAACCTCTACGCCCGGCACTCGATCGAGTACCGGGACCTGGAGAGCTGGTTCTACGCCTTCTCCGTCTGGGACGGTGACCACTGCCTCGACTGGGACAGGACGGTGCGCCTGACCCGGCGGCTGGGGATCCCGGTTCCGCCGGTGCTGTGGCGCGGCACCTTCGACGAGCGGGCGCTACGGGCCCTGCGCCTGGACACGGCGCGGCGGGAAGGGTACGTCGTACGAACGACCGCCGGATTCCATCGGGAGGCATTCGCCCACCGCATCGCCAAATGGGTGCGTCCACGACATGTCCGGACGACCGGACACTGGATGCTCGCGCCTGTCGTCGAGAACGGCCTGGGACCGGCCGCCGCACTGTGGGGGGTGCGCTCGGGGGCCGATCCGGACGTGCCGGCGCTCATCGCGGCGACGGGGATGACGGCCGGTGACCCGGCGGGACCTGGGGCGGGCTCCCCGGAAGCGGCACGACGGTCGGCCACGGCGACCGGTGCCCCGGCGGGGCCCGTGATTCCGGCGGCCGCCGAGCGCGTCGAGGCGGCCGTGGCCGACGTCTCCGCCAGGCTCGACCTGCTCGGCCGGACGGGGGACGCCCGGCTGGCGGGCGTCCTGGCCACCCTGTTCCGCGGCACCCGCCGGGCCTGGCTGGCGTCCGCCCTGGCGGCTCCCCTCGGCATGCCCCTGGCCCGGCGGGTCGCCGACCTGGCCGGGCTGAGCACCCGCCTGCACCGCCCCTTCCCCGACGAGGAGCGCAGGACAGGTCTGGTACGGCTGACGGCCGCGGCGGACCTTGGGGTCCTGCACGCGGTCGCCGCCGCGACCCTGACCGGGCGCGCCGACGATGAGGCCGCCGAGGCGCGCGAGCAGGTCGGCTGGTCCGAGCTCCACGCCGACGAGGCCGGGCTGCTCGGCGAGGCGCCGCTGGAGCCGCTGCGCCTGGGCGTGCGTCAGGCGCTCGGCGGGTGCGATCCCGACGTGGCGGACCGGTGCTGGGCCGAGACGCGGGAGTCCTACGCGCTGGGCCGGATCACCACGGCCGAGGGGGGCCTGGCGGTGAGCGGGCGCTGGCGGTCCGGCCGGTTTCCCCGGCTCGTCGTGATGGTCGGCCCGTCGGGCAGCGGGAAGAGCACGTTCGCCCGCGGCCTCCCGGGCGCCGGGGCCGTCGTCGCGCTCGACGACCTGCGCCAGGCCCGAGGGTCCCGGTCCGACCAGCGGGCCAACCCGGCGATCCTCCGCGAGGGTCTGCACCGGCTCGACGCGCTGCTGGCCAGCGGCGGAACCGTCGTGTGGGACGCCACGGCCCTGAACCGGCACCAGCGCTCCCTGGTGCGCACCGTGGCCCGCGGGCGCGACGCGCTGACGACGCAGGCGGTCATGCTGGTCCCCGGCGACGTGCTGGCCCGGCGTAACGTGGGCAGGGCGCACCCGGTGCCGCCGGAGGTGCTCTCCGCCCAGCTTCACCGCTTCTCCCCGCCCTATCCGGGAGAGGCACACCGCACCTGGTACATCGGGCCGGAGGGGAACGTCCTCGACGTCGCCGGAGCCCTCGACGGCGATGAGGAATGATCATGCGGACGAGTGAGGAGATCTTCCACCGGATCCACTGGGATCCGCGGTTCGACCCGGCGCGGTTCGTCCTGGGCATCAGGGTGCGCGGGGCCTCGCCCAAGCGCGTGCCACTGCCCGCGTTCGTGCCGGGAGGCGACATCCCGTGGCACCGGATCCTGTTCGTCGAGGCCGACGGCGAGAGGGTCTGGGACCGGTCGGCGGGCCTGGACCGCATCGACTCGTCGCAGGCCGGCCGGGTACGGGATCCGCGCAGGCTCCGGGCGCCGTTCTTCGCGGCCAGGACGCCGTTCGGGTGGGATCCGGTCGCGGGCTGGCGTCCCGCGCCCCCCGTGCCGGCCGGGGCCGCGCCCACGACGGCGCACCTGCGCGTGCTGACCTGGAACACCCTGTGGGATCGCTACGACAGCGACCGGCTGGACACCGCGCGGCGCCGGCCGCTGCTGCTGGAGGAGCTGGAGCGGGCCGACGCGGACGTCATCGCGCTGCAGGAGGTCGAGGCGGAGCTGCTCGGCATGCTGCTGCGGACCCCGTGGATCCGCTCCGGTTACACGCTGAGCACCGACCCGGCCGGCCAGGACGTCGACGAGGCCGGCCTCCTCCTGCTGACCCGCCTGCCCGTTCGAGAGGTGGGCCTGCACGTCCTCGGCCCGCACAAGGCCGTCGTGGCCGTCACGGTGGAGTCCGCCGCCGGGCCGGTCGTGGTGGCCGCCACGCATCTGACCAGCGACCACACCGACGACGGCCCCGCCCGGCGCGAGGCCGAACTCGCCCGGCTCGCCGAGGCGCTGCTCGGCGTGGACGGGGACGTGATCCTGCTGGGCGATCTCAACGACGGCGGGGGCCGGCCCGCCGAGGTGCTGGGCCTGCGAGACGCCTGGACCGAGGTCCACGGCCCCGATGACGCGACCGCCACCTTCGATCCGCGGGTCAATCCGCTGGCGGCCCTCTCCTCGCTCTCCGGCCGCGCCTCCCGGCTCGACCGCGTCCTGCTGCGCGGTCACGACCTGCGCGTCACGACCGCGTCCGTACGGGGTGACGTTCCGACACCGGACGGCCTGTTCGTGTCGGACCACTACGCCGTCGCCGCCGACGTCGCCATCGGCGAGCACGATGCCCTCGGCGTCTCCGGCGTCTCCGGCGTCCTCGACGCGCGCCCGACGGCACGGAGCGCGCTGGCCTGGATCCCGCCGCGGGAGCTCTGGCCGGCGATCCAGGAGATCCGCCGGAAGCACGATCCGCAGATCCACAGGTGGCCACCGCACGTCACGGTGATGTTCGGTTTCGTACCGGAGGCCGATTTCGAGGAGGCGGCCCCTCTCCTGGCCGCCGCCGCGGCCGCGATCCCCCCGTTCACCGCCCGGTTGGAGGGCGTGCACGCCTTCTCCCACCGTGACGGCTCCACGGTCTGGCTCGACCCGGCCGCGGGCGGAGCCGAACCGTGGGCCGCGCTGCGCGGCGCGCTGGAGCGCGGGTTCCCCCGCTGCCGGGGCCGCTCCGAGGGCTACACCCCGCACCTGACCCTGGGAAGGGTCCGGGATCCCGAACGGCTCGTCGCCGACTGCGCGGCACGGCTGGGCGGCGGGTTGGCGCGGGTCGGCGAGCTGGTCCTGCTGTCACGCCGGGGTGAGGAGCCCATGCGGCCCCGGGCGACCGTCGCTCTCGGAACGGGCGAGGTGCGCTGGCTCGACCGTGAGACACCCGGGCCCGACGCCCCGCCGGGCCCGGCGCGCACCCCCGGGGACGCCCCGGGGTCGGGGAAGGACGGCCCCCGCGCGCAGGACGGCTCCAAGGTACGGGAGCGTCACGGCGACGCCGTGACGCGGGAGGTCGTGGCACGGGAGGTCGTGGCGCGGCTGCGGGCCTCGCTGGCCGAGGGGGTCGTGCACGTCACCGGGTCGCGACGCCTGGACTGCGCCCTGGCCGACGCGGACCTGGACCTGGTGGCGGCGCTGCCCGCGACGGTCGCCCCCGCGGACGTCGAGGCACGGGTGCGGGCGGCACTGCCGGAGGCGACCGGGCTGCGGAGTGTGACCGGCGCCAGGGTGCCCGGCCTCCGGTTGCGGATCGACGGACTGGACGTCGATCTGGCCGTCGTGGCGGTGACGGGTGTCCTCCCCGCCGAGGCGGTGTCGCGCCGTACGGAGCTGGACGAGGCCTCGGCGATCGCGTTGAGCGCGGTCAGCGACGCCGACGCCGTGCTCGCCGCGGTCGGCGCGAACCGCGCCGCCTTCGCCGGGCTGGCCCGGGAGGTGAAGGCATGGGCGAGGGCGCGCGGGCTGGACTCGGCCCCGTTCGGCGGGTTGCCGGGCCTGGCCTGGACCATCCTCGCGGCGCGGACGGTGTGCGAATCCGGGGATCTTCCTCCCGGCGACCTGCTCCGGCACTTCTTCGGTACCTGGGCCGCGTGGGACTGGCGCCGGCCGGTCGGCCTGTGGCCGGAGGCACCGGACGGGCCACCGGACGGGCCACCGGACGGGGGAGCCGGCACGGCCGTGTCGGTCACGACCCCCACGGCCCCCGTCCGCCTGTGCAGTGAACAGGTCGGCGCCGGCGGGCGGGATCTGCTGGCACAGGAGCTCTACACCGCCTGGGAGATCGTGGAGGAGGCGGCGCGGACCGGCCGGAGCCCCCGGGAGGAGTTGCTGTCGGCGCCGCCGTCGCACCGGCGGCACGCCGCGTGGGCGGTGGTGACCGTGCGGGACGAGCGGGCCGAGAGGTTCGCCGTGACACTGGGCCGCGTCCGGGGCCGGGTGCGTGCGCTGCTCACCTCCCTGGAACGCGCGGGGGTACGGGACGCGCACGCCTGGCCCAGGCCGTTCGAGGCCGGGCCGGGAACGGCCCGGTTCGCGATTGGGCTCGGCCGCACGCCGCCGGACGCGGCCACGCTGGCCGAGACGACCGCTCCGTGGGCGGTGGGCCTGCGCGGAGTCGACGTCGAGTGGGTGGACGGCGGCGAGGTGCCGACGCTCCGCTGATCACACCTCGATCCGGGTTCCCGGCGTCCGACGCCTCCGCCGCGGCGGTGGCGGTGGCGGCCGGGTTCCCGCCGCTAGCGGCAGTTCCGGCAGCGGCCGAAGACCGTCAGGTGGTGCACGTCGGTGACGAACCCGAGCTTCTGGTCGAGGTTGCCGACGAAGCTCTCCACCAGGTCCGGACTGACCTCGCTGATCTCCCCGCAGCCGCGGCAGACCAGGTGCACGTGATCGGCCTCGGAGGTCAGGTGGTAGGTGGGGGCACCGTGCCCGAGATGGGAGTGGGTGACCATGCCGAGCTCCTCAAGGAGCTCAAGGGTCCGGTAGACGGTCGAGATGTTCACTCCGCGAGCGGTCTCCCGCACCCGGTTGCAGATCTCCTCCGGGGTGGCGTGCTCGCAGGCCTTGACCGCCTCAAGCACCAGCTGGCGTTGCGGAGTGACCCGGTAACCACGGGCCCGCAGTTCCTCATGCCACGACGTCTCGGTCATGTCCAGAGTCTAAGAGCAGTCGTCATGCCGGTGAACGCCCTCCGCCACGGGGCAGGTACGCCGGACGGCCCCGGAGGCCGGGGCCGGGACACCGTTTCGGCTTCCGAGGGGCTGGTCCAGGTCCTGGAGCCGCCGCGCGACCTTCTCCACCCGCTCCGTCATCGACTGGTCGAGGGATTCCCGCAGCCCCCGCAGCCCGTCCCAGAACCGCGCGCGATCGGTCAGGGCTCCCGGTGCCGGCGAGCCGAGCGCTTCACCGACCGGTTATCGCTTGCCCGCCCCCGCTCCTACCAGCCCGTGTCGGGCCTGGTCAGGGGATCGGCTTCGGGGCCGGAGCCTCAGCTCGGCGGGACGGAGAATATTCATTTGCCTCGGCGGCGTGAGATTTCATAACGTACAGGCACGCCGAAAGGAGGTGGTCCGAACAATGGTTGATCATAGTTGGGCTAGCGAGGTGGCTGTCCGCTAGGACGCCGCGACCGGACTCTGTCCGGGCGTCTGGCGACGTTCGGCGAATCCACGACAATCACCGGAACCCCGGGCCGCCGGGGGCGGGCAATCCCGCCTTTGGTCCACCGGCCCTCCTGCTCAGCCAGGAGGAAGTGGCCCGGGGTTTCCCCTTCCGGCACTCTTCTTTCCAGACCCTCTTTTCTCGTACGCCTCCCGTCAGGCCGCGGCGCACGAACCCGGGACCGTGACACCCCGGGGCGAAGGGGCCTGAGGTCACCGCCGAAAGCCGGGGTTGGCGCAGTGCAGCGGGCCTTCCCCGCCCAGGATCCTGACGATGTCCTCGCAGATCATCCGGGTGTGGTTGATCTCGGTGTCGTAGGTCCCCGAGCCCAGGTGCGGGGTGAGCACCACGTTGTCCATGTCGGCGAGCGGGTGGGACGGGTCGAGCCAGTCCCCGGCGAACCTGTCGAGGGCCGCGCCGCCCAGATGGCCCGCCCTCAACGCTCCGACGAGGGCGTCCATGTCGTGCAGGGCCGCGTCGGAGGTGTTGACGAAGATCGCCCCGGCCCTCATCGCGGCGAACTCCACAGCGCCGATCAGCGGCCCCGCGGACGCGGAGGCGTGTACCGAGACGACGTCGGCCTGGGCCAGCAGGACGTCGAGACCGTACCGGTTCTCCGCCGCCTCGGGGTCGTAGACCATGACGCGCATGCCCAGCCCCCTCATCCGCCAGGCCACCGCGTGGCCGACCGCCCCGTAGCCGATCAGGCCGACGGTCCGGCCCGCGAGTTCCCACGCGCGGTGCCGCCGGTAGGAGACCGTGCCATAACGGATCTCCCGGTCGCCGACCGCCACCCGGCGGGTCACCGCGAGGATCAGGGCGAGGGTGAGCTCGGCCACCGCGTCGGCGTCGCGCCCCGGGGCGCAGACCACGGGAATCCCCCTGTCGGTGGCCGTGCCGAGGTCCACGTTCCCCGCGTCGCCGCGGGCACAGCCCACCACGAGCAGGGGAAGATCCAGTACCGGGCCCGCGACCTCGTCGGACTCGGTGATGAGGATGCGCGCCCCGGTGTCCACGAGCTGCCGGGCGAGATCGGCGGCCTGGTGCGGACTGTGCTCAGCCGGGTCGTAGTGGACGTCGATCAGCTTTCTCAGACGGTCCCACTCCGGACCTCGCATCGGCGCCAGCACAAGGGCTCGCGGTTTCACCGCGCCTCCTTATTTCAGGAAATTTCAGCATCTGGGAGCTTTCCACGAATGCTGCGATCAGTCCTGACATTGACCCGACTGTCACCAACGCCCCATCAGCCTCTCCTGTTTTCGGACTCGCCCCTTTGCAAGCTCCTCCAGCTGGAGGTTTCGGATGAAAATACATTCAAGGTGAGAAAGGCCAGGAAAATCCCACTAATAAGGTCATCCGAATAAAACCCCCGGCCGACGCCGTAATCACCGGCCCCGGCTCCCGACCGGCGTCTCCGGGCGGTGCCCCGAGGCAGCGGAAAGCGAAGGTCCGCGACCGGGATCGGCTCCGGTGACCGGTCCGCCGCCGATCCGCACCATCGCCACGCCAGGCGTCGGCCCGGCGGGGTCCCGGACCGAAGGGACTCCCGGTCAGTGCTCGCCGCGGGCGGGGACGCCAAGGGCCGCGCAGGCGTCCCGATAGAGGCGGACGACCTCCGTACGGACCTGCGCGCGTTCGGTCAGTGTGGTGCTCCACGGAACCCGGACCGGAATCTCACGTCCGCCGACCACGGCGGCGAACTCGATCGCCTCGGCGTCGACACCGGTCGTCGTCGCGCCGGTGGCCTCGGGCTGCCCGCCGAGGCCCCTGCAGATCAGTAGCGCGTCGTCAGCGTGGTCGTCGTTCATGTGGCGCTTGATGGCCTCGACCGCTTCGGGAGGAAAGGGAGTGCTCATTTCCCAGAGCCTAGTCAGCGCCCCGCCTCCGCCACCCCCGGGTGCGGGCAGGAGCGCTCATCGGGCGCCCGGCTCGCCCCTTCGGGGATTCATCCGGCGTCGGGAGCGAAGTCACCGACCCGCTTGAGCTCGGCCGAGATGTGGGACTGGAGCGGCTGCCCCATGGCAGCCATGTCGTACGCCCACATCAGGTTGCCGTTGACCAGGCCGTAGAGGCGGTGGCCTCCGGTGTACTCCTTGGCGGTGGCGGTGCGGGCCACCACGTCGGTGTGCAGTTCGATCTTGTGAAAGACCACCTCGCCGACGTAGACCTCCACGATGCCCGTGGGATGTGACAGGCACACCTCCAGCTGGCGCCCGGGGAGCTGACGCCAGAAACCGGTCTCGACGCCCAGCGGACGGACCTTCTCGCCCGCCTCGTCGAGCAGCCAGGTGCGGCTGCTGTAGGTCAGGAACGGCTTGCCGTTGTGGCCGAAGACGATTTCCTGGCCGAAGTTGAAACTCTCGATCGTCGGATATCCCCCGACTCCGGCGCCTTCCCACACGCCCACGAGGAAGGCGATCGGCTCAAGATCGGGATGCAGTTCGGGAACGTCCATGGGTCCGAGCCTAGGCCCTGTCACGCGACGCTCGCCGTGGCGAGGGCCGGTCGGACGCTCGCCCGGCTCCGGCGCGGGCGCGTCAACGGCTCTCGACGGCCACCCGCAGGCCGAGGGTGACGAGGACCGTGCCGCTGACCGCGTCCAGCCGACGCCGGACCACCGGGCGGCGGAACCACGCGCCGGCCCGCCCGACCACGGCCGCCAGCGCCAGATACAGGAGGGTCTCGATGACCACCTGGAGCACGGCGAGCAGCGCGGTCGTGGCGAACAGCGGCCGGCCGGCCGGTACGAACTGCGGGTAGAACGCGATCATGAAGGCGGCGGCCTTCGGGTTGGCCAGCATCACCACCGATCCCTCGCCGAACGCCTTCCACCAGGTCGGCGCCGCCCCGGGCGCCGGGTCCGCGACCGCGACCTCCTCGGCCGCCCCGCTCGTTCCCCGCCCGCGCCACGCCGAGCGCCAGGCCCTGATCCCGAGGTACAGCAGGAAGCCCGCGCCCACCACGCGCAGGACGAGGAAGGCCACCTCGGAGGCGGCCACCAGGGCGGCGAGCCCGGCGGCGGCGAGCAACGCCCACAGATACAGGCCGGCCTCCAGGCCCAGCACCGTGGGCACCGCGCCGGAGAAGCCGCGCAGGGCCGCACGGCGCAGGATCAGCGCCATCGCCGGGCCGGGCGAGGCGGAGATCAGCACCACGGCCAGCACGAAGGCGGGCAGGGAGGATACGAGGTCCATGAGGGTCATCGTGGTCGTTCGCATGCCGTCCGTTCAACGGGTTTCGCGGAACGCGGCGGCTGCGCGCCGCTGCGACCGAAACGATCACTGGACCGGTAACCGTCCGGCTACGGGTGAGAGTGATCGGCCGCTCCGACGGCGCACGATCCACCGTGGCTTCCGCACGTCCTGGTGCCGATCAGGATGTCCACGGCTCCTTCGAACCCATTGATCGTTTCCGGTCACGGCACCGGCAGGGCGGCGAAGGGAGCGGCGGCGTGCCGCGCCGACCGGCGACAATGCGGCGAGTGGGCGAGAAATCCGGGAAACACGGCCCGGAGCCGCCCTGATATGGTTCGCGCCCGCGAGGCGGACCCGCATAGGCTTCGGGCATGGCACGATCACTGGTGATCAAGGTTACCGCCGGCGAAGACTCACCCGAGCGCTGCAACCAGGCGTTCACGGTGGCCACGGCGGCGTTGGCGAGCGGAGTCCCCGTCTCGCTCTGGCTGACCGGCGAGTCCTCGTGGTTCGCCCTCCCCGGACGGGCGAAGGAGTTCACCCTCCCGCACGCCGTCCAGCTCGGCGACCTGCTCGACGCGGTGCTCGCCGGCGGCAGGGTGACGCTGTGCACCCAGTGCGCGGCCCGGCGCGACATAACGGTCGACGACGTGATCCAGGGCATTCGCATCGCGGGCGCCCCCACGTTCGTCGAGGAGGTCCTGGGCGAAGGCGTCCAGGCTCTCGTCTACTGAACGCGTCCTCCGGCCACCCGGCAATGCCGGACGGCCGGTTTCCGGCGTCAGCCGGGTAGCACCGCGGCCAGGCGCTCCTCACGGAGGCGCTCGAACCAGGAGTCGTCGATCGGCGGCAACTGGGCACCCACCGCCCAGGTGAGCAGCAGGTCGGCGAGGCCGGGGTTACGGGCGAGCGCCGGACCGTGCAGGTAGGTGCCGACGATCTTGCCGGTGTAGCAGCCCTCGGTGCCGTCGCCGTTACCCGTGCCGACCGCCGTATGCGCCAGCGGCCGGACGCCGGGTCCGAGCCGGGTGACGCCCATGTGGTTCTCGAAGCCGGTCAGCGTCGGGATGCCGAGCGCCGGGTCCGCCTCCCCGGCCAGCTCGCCGACGGCCCGGCCCGCGCCACGGCCGCTGGAGATGTCGATCAGGCCGATGCCGTCGACCGGCTGCCCCTCCTCGCCGCCGAAGGTGGTGCCCATGATCTGGTAGCCCGCGCACACGGCCAGCAGGGCCGCGCCCCGCTGGACGGCCCGGTGCAGGCCGCCGTCACGCCGAAGCCGCTCGGAGGCCAGGATCTGCGGCCGGTCCTCGCCGCCGCCGATCAGGTAGATGTCACCGCTCTCCGGGACCGGGTCGGCCGAGCGCACATGCACGGTCTCGACCGGGATGCCGCGGCGCCGGGCGCGCTGCTCCAGGACCAGGACGTTGCCCTGGTCGCCGTACGTGCTCAACAGGTCCGGATAGATCCAGACAAGGCGTAGAGCGCTGTCAGACTGCACGACCGAACTCCGATCGAATCTGCTGGAAGGCGGTGTAATTGGCGATCACGTCGACCTTGCCCGGCGGTTGCGCGCCGAGCGCCTGCTCGAACGATCCGGCCAGCTGGAACGGCACGTCCGCCACATCCAGCCGGAGCGCGAGGTCGAGCCGCCGCTCGCCGGTCACGAAGACCGGCCGGCCGCGCAGCACGCGGTAGTCGACATCCCACAGCCATGAGGTGTCGCGGCCGTCGGGGCCCTGGGCGTTGACCGAGAGGATCACCGGCAGCGAGGAGTCGAGCACGTCGAAGGCCTCCAGCCAGCCGGCCGGGTTCTTGGCCAGCAGCAACCGGGCGTGCCGTCCGCCGCGCTCCACGGTGGTGTAACGGCCGGCGACCGACCTGACCTCGCGCAGCCGGGGCAGCGCCCGTTCGACCGGCAGCCCGAACGCCTCGGCGGTGGCCAGCGCTATCGCCGCGTTGGCCCGGTTGGCCCGCCCGGGGAGCTGGATGTCCAGCACCCAGCGCTGTCCGCGCGGGTCGATCACCGCGTCGTCGTCGAGCACCCAGGACGGCTCAGGCCGCCGGAAGGTGCACTCGCGGCAGGCCCAGTCGTTCTCCCCGGCCTGCGAGGAGGCGCCGGAGCCGAGGCTGCCCGGCGGAACGTACTCCATGCCCTTGCGGTCGAGGGGGCCGCCGCACTCGGGGCAGCACCAGGAGTCCTCCTTCCACGGCTGCCCGGCCGACACCCAGGTGACCGAGGCCGCGGTGGAGGCGCCCCAGGTCACCAGCGGGTCGTCGGCATTGGCGATCACATGGGTGTTCTTGCCGGCCAGCGCCCGCCGCCACTTCTGGGCGAGCAGCCAGATCTCGCCCGCCCGGTCCATCTGGTCCCGGCTGAGGTTCATCAGGCAGATGACCCCGGCGCCGGTGGTGTCGATCACCTCGGGCAGGTACTTCTCGTCGACCTCAAGCACCCCGTACGGGGCGTGCTTGGCCGACGACAGCGCCGAGACGTGCCCGGCGGGCATGTTGGCGCCGAAGGCGTTGGTGGCGACGTCGCCGAGATCCGACAGTGCGGAGGTGATCAGGCGGGTCGTCGTGGTCTTGCCGTTGGTCGCGCTCACCAGCGCGAGCTTGCGGTCGCGTGCCAGCTTGCGCAGCAGGTCGGGCTCCAGGAGCATGCTGACCCGGCCTCCGATCACCGACCCGTCTCCGCGTCCGGTGACCCGGGACAGGGTCGCGGCCGTCCGGCCGAGAGCGGTGGCGAGCTGCGCCCGCAGCGGAAGCTGAGTCATGCCGTCTCCTCGCGTGGCGACCGTTCGCGGGACGACCCGGCGGCCTGCCGGCCCGGCCGCGGAGCCGGAATCGCCGAATCGTTCATGCCGCAGATCTTAGCCGGGCTTCGGCACCCCAACCCCCGGGCGGCACGTCACACGCCCCGGCCGGTGCGGGGTGAAGGCCGCAGACCAGACCGTTCTCACCATACGGCGGGAACGAACTCCCCAGGCTCCACAGCGGGAAATGTGGCCGGATGTCCCCCGGCCACATCTCACTGCTCGGCGAAGACGAGTTCGACGGGTTCCTGCGAATCGGCGTCGAACGGCAGCACGAACCGGTGTGGCCAGGACAGCACGCTCTCCAGCCAGCCCGCCCCCATCGTCTGGGCCACGTGCCGGAGCCGCTCGGCCGGGTCGATGCCGATGGTGACCGTGAGGATGTCGCGCTCCACACTCTCGCGCTCGTCGTCGCCGAGGATCACCCGCCAGGCCAGTTCCCGGTTGCGGTCCACCTCCATGGAGAGCGGGTGGTGGCGGAGCGCCTTGGCCCGGTGGCCGAGCAGCTCGGGGCCACCCGCGGGACGGTTGAACAGGGCGTACTCCATGACCGGTGCGGAGCCGCGCGGGTTGGGCGCGGGCTGGCCGTGCGGGAAGAGCCGGTCCACCTCGTGCAGCCACCGGACCTGCGGAATGACCCAGGCGGGCCCGGGACGCTCGCCGGGGTCGCGGTCGGGACCGAGCAGCCTGGTCGCGATCGCGGCGACCTGCTCGGTCAGCGTGGCCGGGTCGTGGACGGTGCGCAGCGACCACGCGCGGCGGCCCACGCACCGTTCGGCGGTGGTGGCCAGCAGGCATTCGCGCCGTCGTGCCGGGAGCTCCGCCCAGAGGTCGGCCAGCGCCCGGGGCACCCCGGGCGCCGGCCTGTTGGTACAGAACGCCAGCACCAGCGTGTCCGTCCAGATCCGCAGCCAGGCCCACTCGGGCGCCTCGGCGAGCAGGTCCGCCTCGCGCAGCTCGACCAGCGTGCACGCCCGGCCGTTGCGGCACTCCTGCCCGCACGCCGCCGAGCGGCGGCCGCAGATGGGCGGCGTGTGGCCGGGGACCGGGCGCTCACGGTCCTCGCCCAGCGGCACCTGGATGCGGAGCGGCCGGTCCATGCCGTCGGCGAAGACCGCGGCGACGCCGGGCGGGAGCGAGACGACCTGCCGGGACTGTTCCTCGCTCAGGTTCGTCGCCGCCCCGACCAACCGGCGGTCGTCCTCGGCGGGGAGCCTGTGGATGACCTTCAGCGCGGTGTTCTTCACGACGTCGGAGACCAGTTTCGTGGGAATCTGCTCGGCGACCACGATGCCCTCGCCGTACGCGCGGATCTCGGCGAGCATGCCCGCCAGGAGCTCGACGGCGTGCGTGCTGGCCCGCCCCGCGCCCCGGTCGCGGAGCAGCCGGTGCGCCTCCTCGATCACGATGACGTGCTTCAGCCCGCTGCTCCGCTCCTTCCTGGCCCGCATCCGCAGGTGCTCCACGATCCGGATGATCAGCGTGCCCATCAGGAACGCCTTGTCCTCGTCGTTGGCGACGTCCTCGATCGCGAGCACCACGTTGCGCTGGAGCAGGTCGCCGATGTCGGCGGGGTGTCCGCCCTCGAAGAACCGGCCGGCGGAGCCGACCCGGAGCGACCGCAGCCGCAGCGAGATGAAGCCCTCCACGTCGGCCTGGACCTCCCGCCCGTAGCCGATCTCCTTGATCACCTCCATCGCGTGCCGCTGCAGCTGTTCGAGGGTCGGCACGGCGGGCCGCACGGCGGCGCCGGGAGCGGCCCAGCCGGTGACCACGTCCCACCCGTTGGCCTCGTACACCCGCTGCAGGGCGAGCGACATGATCTGCGGGAACGGCTCCTCGGCGTCGAAGGCCGCCATGAACAGCGCCCGGACCATGTCGATGTGGGCCTGGACCGGATAGCCGGGTTCGGGAGCGAGCGGGTTCACGCTGAACGGCACGCTCTCCGGGGCGGACGGGTTGATCACGGTCACCGGGGCGAGGTGCTCGATCCGGCCGCCCATCGAGGCGTACTCGGACTTCGCCGGCTCGATGGCCAGCCACGGGACGCCGGCGCCGGTGAGCGCCTCCAGCAGGTGCCTGACGGTCTGGGACTTGCCGGAGCCGGTGGCGCCGGTGACGAACGCGTGCCGGTTGAGAGTGGCCAGCGGGACCCTGAACGAGCCGACCGGCCTGTCCTGGCCGTCGAGGATGGCCCCGAGCTCGACGGCCGTCGCGCCGGGCGCGCTGTCGGCCTCGCTGGTCACGTCGAAGAAGCCTGCGTCGAGCACCCGTACCCCGGGCACCTCCCGGTGCGGCAGCCCGGCGAGAGCGGCGAGCGCCCCGGCGGTGGCCGCGAACGGGGCGGCGGCGCCGTCCGCCGGATCCTGCAGGGTCACCGCCAGCGCCTCGGCGAAACCGTGTACGGGACCGGACAGCGCGCTGCGCAGGCGGTAGGGGTGGTGGCTCATCTCGGCGGAGCCGACGAGCACCGGGGCGATCTGGCGCAGTTCCTCGGGGCCGGCGGCCCCGGCCAGCAGTCGGACGTTCCACAGCCCCGCCTCGCGGAAGGCGTCCAGTTCCTGCATGCGCCGCTCGGCCCGCTCCGCGTCGTAGCGGGAGCGTTCGGAGGCGTCGCCGTACTGCCGCAACACGTTGAGCTGGGTGCGCAGGTGCGCGACCTCGGCGTCCAGCAGGTCGGTCTGCTCGGCCACCACCAGCCAGGCGAACGGCCGGGACATGAGCGTGACCAGCGTCGACTCGAAAAGCGTGGGCCGCCTGATCTCGTCGGCGTCCGGCTCGCGACGGCCGCCGAGCGGCGGGGCCTGCCGGCCGGGGCAGACGGTCCACACCAGGTCGGACAGGTCGCGGAGCCACTCGTCGCCGATCCGGACGCCACGGGCACCGCTGGGAAAGAGCAGCGGCTCGGGGCCGCCGGGGGCGTGCTCGACCTCGGTGGCGGCCCTGCGGGGCGGGCGCGGCGGAGTCAGCGGCCCCGCGTTGGTGATCAGCTCCAGCGGGGCGCCGGATCCCCGGGAGAGCCAGCCGACCACGAAGGGCCGGTTGCGCTGGGCCGTGGAGAGCACGGCGGGCAGGACCGTGACGAAGTCCCACTCGGCGGAGGAACTGCGCGAGGGCGCTGTGATCGCCTGGATTCTGTACCAGGGACCGGTCAGGGCGTTGGGCGGACGGGACACACTTGGCTGCATTTGGTCTCCACCCGGGGGACCCGGCTCCAGGCCGGAGGGTTGACGCTTCACGGATCACTCCGCCATACCGGCCGACGCGTAATCGGGGGTAGGTCACCCCCGTAACCACGGTCGAACCTGACTCGGGGCTCGCACCTCCACATTGACCATCCCATTACGACATACGGACGCCCCGTTGGCATGCCCGGCGATACCGTCCCCGACGGGATCATCGCTACCCGGATCCCCACCGGCCGAATCCCCGCCCGCCGACTCGTCGGCGGCGCGGGCCCGGATCTCATTGGCGGCGGCGCCAGTCGAGCCTCGCCGGGGGCGGGCCGAGGTTGGGCGGCGCGTCCTCGAACGGGCTCGGCTCGCGTGGCTCGGCCTTGCTCTCCTGCACGCGCTCCAGCACGGCTTCCTTGATCTCGTCGAACTCGCCCAGCGTCGTCTTGGGGAAGGTCAGTATGGCCGGATTGGCATCGGCGAGACGGACCCTGCGCCCCTGGGCGGTGGCGTCGGTGACGATCACCGAGGTGGTGGGAAGCTGCTGGAGCTGGTGAGGCTCGACGAGGAACTCCCGGGAGCGGTGCAACACCCGCTCCGTCTCCCCCATCGCCTTGGTCGCGCGACGGCCCCACTCGGTGGAGAAGGTGATGTCCTCCTTGAGGTCCGCGCGGCTCACGTCGCGCTCGTCGTCGCCCTCCTCCGCCTGGCCGACCGTGGAGATGTAGCCGCCGTCCATGCCGGCCCCGGCGGCACTGATCGTCTCGGTGAGCTGGGCGAGCTCCAGGCGGTGCTCGGTGCCGACGTGCTCGCTGGCGATCCGGGCGTCCTCGGCGTTGCCGAGCCGCATGAACGCGACCGCCGCGTGCCCGCGCCCGAGCCGTTCCCGCACGGTCGGGGTCAGCGAGCGATAGGTGAGCACCAGCCCGGTCCTGGAGGTCTCGCAGGCGTCCATGAGCCGGTCCAGCACGTCACCGCGGAGCTTGTCCGCGCCCGCGACGATGATCGTGTGATACCAGGGCCGCTCGGAGGCGGGCGACTGGCGCAGGATGTGGGTCAGCGCGGTGGCCACGTACGTGCCGAGGACACGGTTGCCGAACACGCCCGCCTGGCGGTCCATCGACACGACCCGCAGGCGGGCGGGCGGCAGGCGCACCGCCTCCGAGCCGAGGGTCTCCAGCTTGCGCAGCTGCGACTCCAGCGCCCAGGCCCGCTCGATCACCACACGGTCGCTGACGCCGCGGCCGAAAAGCGTGCCGATCCGCTCCAGCTGGGTGGCGGTGATCAGTCCGCACCGCAGGTCCTCCCGGGGGTCGCCGACCTGGGCCAGGGCCCGCAGCGCGGCGGTGACCTGGTTGATCGTGGCACTCTCACCGAGGACTTCCAGCACCCGCTCCAGGATCGCGTTGTCGAACGACAGGTCCCTGGTCGTGCGGTGCTCCTCGCTGACGCTCACCACGTGGGCGAGGACGTCGGCGAACGCCTCGGGGGCCAGCGTGGCCCCCAGGTCGAGCTTGGCGAGGTCGACCGGCAGCACCCAGACCAGCGGGTCGTCACCGCCCCTGCGCGCCAGCTCGATCAGGTCCTTGGCGATCGCCCCCTCGGACAGGTCGAGCACGGTCAGGTGGCCACCGCTGTAGAGGCGGGTCGCGCCGAGCAGGGTGATCAGCGCCGACCAGCCGGGCAGCGTGCCGCCGGCCACGTCGATCCGGTCGATCTCGTCGGGCACGGCCACCGCGTACCAGGTCAGCTGGCGGTCGTGGCGCTCCTTCTTCTCGGCCCACTCCCGGTAGCGGGCGGCGTGCTCCTCCTGGGCGGCGAAGAGCTCCCTGTCCCGCTCCTCCCGTAGCCGGTCACCGGCCACCTCCCGCTCCCTGATGCGGTGGCGGACCGCCCGGTCGCCCTGGTGGACGGCGTAGCTGCAGAACACCGCGATGCCACCGGCGGCGATCACCCCGACGGCGGCGAACGACCAGCTCAGCATCTCGGTGAGGCCGAGGACGAGGATCAGCGTGGCGAGCGCGGCCATGAAAGCACGGACGATCTTGACCGGCCGGTTCAGCAGGTCCTCGTTGAGGCGCTCCCTGCGCACCCACTCGGGGTCGACGGGCTCCGCGGGACTCTCCACCGGCGAGGGTCGCTTGGGAGCCGGACCTGGATCCGGGTGCAACAGCGCATACTGCCAGCCCAGGTAGATCCGGTCCGCCTGGAGTTGCGCATGCTCGGGATGCACGTCCGCCACGGAACCCCTCCGCCGTCGGGCTCATCGGAAGCCTCTGAGACAGCGTAAGAGTTCGACATCATATTCGGGCAGCGTTCCCGTCAATCCGCCGTATTTTCCCCAGCTTTACCACCACTTGAGGGATCGACGAGCCGGGTGGGACGGACGTCACCGATCACCGTCGTCGCCCCCGTGCTTCCTCCCCGAGGGGCCGGCGCCGAGGATCGCCGGACCGGTGTCGTCCGCTCCCGGCCGCCGGGGTCCGGATCAGCGGATCAGGTTCCATGCCATCGCCGCGATCTCCTCGGCCGGGCGGGGCGGACGCTCTCCCAGCCAGTACGTGAAGAGCCCGACCAGCGCGCCCGCCACATGATGGGCGTGGATCTCCGGTGGCACCTCGTCGTGCCCAGGGGGCCGGGAGCCCGCCGCGAAGGGACCGCTCAGCTCCGCGGCCAACGCCTCGCGCAGCCGCGCGCAGAAGCGGGCGCTGCCGGATGGCCCGAGCATCCGCCGGTAGAGCGGGGCTCGCTCACCGACGTGCTCGAACAGCGCGACCAGCGGCGCCGGCACCGGCCCCGGCTCCCGGTAGGGACACCGCGCGGCCTCGGCGGCCAACTCCTTGATCGCGACCTCCATGGCGTCGAGCACGAGATCGTCGCGGTCACGGTAGTGAACGTAGACCGTGGCCCGGTTCACCCCGGCCAGCTGGGCGATCTCGGCGACGGTGACCGAGTCGGGATCCCGTGCGGCGGCCAGCTCCAGGGCGGCGGAGCGCAGCAGGGCGCGGGTTCTGCGAATTCTGGGATCGTCTCCGGGCACACCGTCGACTTTAAACGACACCTGTCGAATAAACGACGCCTGTCGTTTGTTATGGCGGCCATGAAGCGCATCGAAGTCTGGGCCGACATGGTCTGCGCGTGGGCCTACATCGGCAAGCGACGTCTGGAGCAGGCCGACCTCGGCGAGGACGTGGAGATCGTCTGGCGTCCGTACCTCATCGACCCGACGGCTCCGGCGCGGTCCGAGCCGCTGCGGGACGCCCTTCGCGACCCGGTCGCCGAGGGGGCCCTGCGGGCCTGCCACCCCGTCCTGACCCCGGCCGAGAACCGGGCCCGGGTCTCACGCGTCGCCGCCGCGGAGCGGATCGGCGAGCACGCCGGCGACGGCGGGCGGCGCTGGGGAGCCGTGTGGCGGGCGAACACCTTCGACGCCCACCGGGTCATCGCCCTCGCCTACGGCCGCGGCGGCGCGGCGCTCCAGGGCGCGGTCGTGGAGCGGATCCTGCGTGCCCACTTCATCGAGGGCTCCGACATCGGAGACCGCGACACGCTGGCGGCGCTCGCCGCCGAGGCCGGACTCGGGGGCATGACCGAGGCGCTGGAGCGCGGCGAGGGGGCGGCAGAGGTCCGCTCCGAACTGCTGCGCGGCAAGGCCGTCGGCATCGCCACCTCGCCGACCTTCGTGGTGGGTGACACGGCGGTCGCGGGCGCGCAGCCGCCCGAGGTCCTCGCCGACCTGGTGCGGCACGCCGCCCCCCGGCGGGAACTCCCCGACGAGGTCAGGTGGCTACGCCAGGCCGAGGCCCTGCTGGATGTCAGAGACCCCCTCGGTGCCCTGCGGACCCTGGAGCCGCTGATGGCCGAGCACGGCGACGATCCCGCCGTCCGCCTGCTGGCGGCCCGCGCCTACTTCGGTTCGGCCCAGCTCGGCCGGGCGAGCGAGACGCTGGAATCGCTGCTGGAGCGCACTCCCGGTGACCACTACGCCCGGTTCCTGCTGGGCAGGACCCTCGAACGCGCCAACCGCCACCCCGAGGCCCTGCCACACCTGCGTCTGGCCGCGGCCATGTCCCCCGAGCCCGAATATCTCGACACCCTCCACCGCGTCGAGCACCGGCTGGCCGGCTGACCTGCCTTAACAGAAAGACCGGCACTCCCCTGGGGGAGTGCCGGTCCCTCTTGTCGAGCCGGCTCGGCGTGCGTCGGACCCGAGGGTCAGACGGACACGGCGAGCTGGGTGACCTCACCCAGGCGGGCCTGGGCTGGAATGTCCTTGGTGACGCCGCCGCCCGCGATGATGCGGACGGTCCAGTCACCGGGGGCGGCGAAGAAGCGGAAGATTCCCTCCTCGGACACCACGACCTCGCCGGTGAACTCACCGGAGTGGTCGAGCAGACGGGCGTAGGCCGTGCCCGCGCCCGTGACCACGCCCTGGATGACGGCCTGGCTCGCAAGATCGATCCCGGCCGGAAGGGCAACCGTCTGTTCCGGAGCAGCGCAACCCTGAGTCATTATCGAGCCTCTCCCAGTTCGATCGGCACGCCGATGAGCGAGCCGTACTCGGTCCATGAACCGTCGTAGTTCTTGACGCTGGCCTGGTCGAGGATCTCGTGCAGCACGAACCACGAGTGGGCCGAGCGCTCCCCGATGCGGCAGTAGGCGATGGTGTCCTTGGCGAAGTCGACACCGGCGCCCTCGTAGAGGGCCTTGAGGTCTTCGTCGGACTTGAAGGTCCCGTCGTCGTTGGCGGTCTTCGACCACGGGATGTTGCGGGCGGTGGGCACGTGGCCACCACGCTGCGCCGCCTCCTGCGGGAGGTGGGCGGGCGCGAGCAGCTTGCCGGTGAACTCGTCGGGCGAGCGCACGTCGACCAGGTTGAGCTTGCCGATCGCGGCGACGACCTCGTCGCGGAAGGCACGGATGGACAGGTCCTGCTCCGTGGCCTTGTAGGTGGTGGCGGAACGGCTGGGAACGTCCTTGACCAGCTCGCGGGAGTCAAGCTCCCACTTCTTGCGGCCACCGTCGAGGAGCTTGACGTTCTCGTGGCCGTACAGCTTGAAGTACCAGTACGCGTAGGCGGCGAACCAGTTGTTGTTGCCACCGTAGAGGACCACGGTGTCGTCGTTCGCGATGCCCCGGGCGGACAGCAGCGCCTCGAAGCCCTCGCGGTCGACGAAGTCACGGCGGACCGGGTCCTGCAGGTCCTGCTTCCAGTCGACCTTCACGGCACCACGGATGTGGCCCTTGTCGTATGCGCTGGCATCCTCGTCCACTTCAACGAGAACGACACCGGGAGTGTCGAGATTGGCCTCGACCCAGTCGGCGTCGACCAGGACGGCGGAGCGGCTCATTTTGATCCTCCAGGATCATCGTGCGGCGGGTAGTAGGCGGCGAATGATCAAAAACATCTCGCAGCCGAGACAGAAGCCGAAGGCGGCGTTGAGAAATCCGGCGAAAAGTGCCGCCGCGGTGGCCCCGAGGGCCAGCGGCGTGATCTGTGCGACGTATCCGACCAGGCCCACCAGGGCGAAGGCGAGTCCGACTCCCTGCGCGAAGCGCGGCGGGCGGGCGTCCTCCAGCTCCTTCGGAGGGCTTTTCACTATCCCTTTGAAAACCATCCCGTACGGCGAGAGGCCAAGAACGCCCAGTGCGAACACCACGGCCTGTGCGGCCAGCAGCCACGCGCTGCCCGTCACGAGGACGAGCGCGAGCACGACTGTCGTGACGGCCGCGGTGAAGCGGAGAGCTCGGGGATCAGCTTGCATCGCTTGATGCTCCTGAAGGGTCGTGCAGATCGGTGCGGCTCGGCGGCCGCTTGAGATCGCCCTTTAGGAAATACGACAGAGCGCGGTGGTCACGCGGCAGAAATCAACCGCGCGCCGCTTTGTGAGCAGCTCTGTCGTGGAGTTCATGCCCACGACAGTACCCCGGTGTCCCGCCATCTGTCACATCCCTGTCCAATTTCTGAGACGTGATCGTTCGAGGAACGATAGGGTGCCCCGTTCATCACTCGATCACCAGACCGAGAGCGCCGATGACGTCGGCCTTCCTGGGCTGGCCGGAGGCTCGCCGCACCACCCGTCCCGACGGGTCGAGGACGAGGACGGTGGGGGTGCGCAGAATGTTCAGCGACCGGACCAGATCGAGGTGGGACTCCGCGTCGATCTCCACGTGCGCGACGCCGGGCACCATCCCCGCCACCTCGTCGAGGATCCGCCGGGTCGCCCGGCACGGCTGGCAGAAGGAGCTGGAGAACTGCACCAGCGTGGCCCGCTCCCCCAGCTCCGCGTGGATGTCGCCGGACGTGAGCCGCTCCACCTCGCCCCTCACCTCCCGCGCCACCCCGTTCCGCCGCCGTACCGCCACGCCCACGAGCGTGGCGAAGGCGAGGGTGACGACCACCACCGTCAATCCGGTCACGGAACACGACAACAGGCGGGCGCCCCGAGCCATTCCCGGGCCGTTCCCGCGCCGCTCACGTATCCGGCCCCGTTTCCGCGCCCCGCCGGAACGCCCCTCGCCCGGAACGCTCCCGCACGGACCGCCCTGGCCCGCCGCGCGGCCCCCGGCGGCGCCGGACAGGCTCAGCGGGCGTCGACCGTGAGCAGCACCCGTCCCTCGGCGGTGGAGATCTCGAACGACGTGATGCGCTCCGGCGGGATCGTCGTGGTGCCCGTGAAGGCGCCCGACTCGTCATAGGCGGCCCGGTTGACGGTCCAGTTGCCCGCCGTCTCCCTGACACCGCCGTCCCCGATCACGTCCAGCCGGCAGCGCGTGCCCTTGGCCACACCGGTGAGCACGACCTTGACCGTGGTCGCCCCCTGCCCGGCGGAGGCGGTCAGCACCGCGCGGACCGTGCCGTCGCTGTCCCTCCCCGTGACCCGCAGGTCGCTCGGGGCGAGCAGGAGCTGCGAGTCGGCGCTGGGAGTGGGAGCGGCCTTGGCCCTGGCGTCGGGCACGGATGAGGCCGAGAAGGGCTCGGCATGTTCCTGAACGCCCTGCTCCTGGGAGCTCCGGTCCGCCGCCGACGATTCGGGCGCGGCGGGTCCGGCGGCCGTCATGACGTCATCCGGGGACTGGACGACGGCCCAGATGGTCCCGCCGCCGAGCCCGGCCACCAGGACCGAGGCCGCCAGGCCGAGCATCAGCCGGGTGATGCGACGCCGCTTGACCTTGGCGCTGAGCAGCCGCTCCAGCACCGCCGTGGGCGGGCTCGCCACCTGCGCCACATCGTCCTCGGACACCCTGCCGAGGAACGTCGCCACCCCGCTCAGCTCGGCGAGCTCCGCCGCGCACTCCGTGCACTCGGCGAGATGGGCCTCGACGAGCACGCGCTCGTCCGGCTCCAGGGCTCCGAGCAGGTAGACCCCGAGCGACATCCGTACTTCGTCACAGGTCATCATGGCGCGAGCCCCCGCTCCTCCAGCGCCAGCTTGAGCGCCCGAAGCGCGTAATACGTGCGCGACTTGACCGTTCCGGCGGGGATGCCGAGCGACGCGGCCGCCTCCGCGACGGATTTCCCCTGGTAGTAGACCTCGGCCAGCACCTCACGGTGCTCGGGCCGCAGTGCGGCCAGCGCCTCGGCGACCGCCCACGACTCCACCGCCCGCTCCAGCTCGTCATCGGCGGGCACCACGGCGAGCGCCTCGTCGCCCGTCTCCGGCGGGCGTGCCTTCCGGGCCCGATGCTGGTCGACGACGAGATTGCGGGCCACGGTGAACAGCCACGCGCGGATGGAGCGGCCGGCGAACGCGTTCGGATGGCGCCAGGCCCGCAACAGCGTCTCCTGCACGACATCCTCCGCTCTCCCCGAGTCGCCCGTCAGCCGCAGCGCGTAACCGTAGAGTGGCCCGCCGTGCTCGTCGAAGAGCGCTCTGACGAGCTGCTCGTCGGCGGTTCCGGCTTGACTCACATCCCCACGACGTACGGCGGGACGATCCGGTTCAGACACGGGGCACGTTCAGCCCCGCAGAGGCACGTCGGAGGCCTCACCCGAGATGCGCAGGCCCTCGGGCGTGACCTTGATGTCGGTCAGCTTGACGTCGTACGGCAGCTTTCCGAGCGGGATCCGGAAGTTGATGAACCGCTCGGGCTCTGGCACGGGGATGCCGCCGCCCAGGGTCACCTTCTCGGGGACGAGTTTCAGGCCGCCCTCGACGATCTCGACCTTCAGCGCCGCCTTCACCGGCACCTTCTGCCCCAGCACGGTGATCTCCCCGCTGACGTTGAGCGCGTCGCCCGCGACACCGACCTTGATCCCGCGGGGCGCCCGCCGGCTGAGCGTCTCCAGCGGGACGACCACCGATCCCACCACGCGCTCGGCGCGCATGTCGACCTGCTGGGGGCGGAGCACCAGGTCCGCGAGCGGCGCGGTGACCCCGTAAAGGGTGAAGTCGACGCTCGACAGCGCGACACCCGAGACGGTCATCGCGCCCGCGGCGACCTTGACCTCCTCGTAGCGCCCGGCGACCGCCTGGGTCAGGAAGGGGATGCCCTCGATGGTGACCTCGGGCGGGGACTCCAGGTCGTACTTGGCCGTCGCCTGCGTGGCGATCTCACGCTGGACCCCCGCGACGGCGACCCTGTCCAGGATCGCGACGAGAACGAGCAGCAGGACCAGAAAAGCGATCAGCTTGCGCATCCGACTCCCTGTTCATTCTCCGGCCCGAGGGGTGCCCATTCGCGTGCTCTCCCCCTGTAATCCTGTACGAAACTCCGTGCCGGCGAGCACCCGATCAACCTCCCGCGAAGGGCGGGAGCACCTCCACCGTCGCCCCCTCGGCCAGGACTATCGCCTCGTGCGCCCGCCTGCCCACCGGGTCCCCGTTGACCAGGAACGACGACCGCCTCAGCACGCGAGCCAGCTCTTCACGACCCGGTGTGATTTTCGTCATCAGCTCGGCAAGGGTCTCGGCCTCGAAAGACTCCTCCGCGATGCCCGCCGCGTCCTTGGCCGCGGCCCAATATCTGACAGTGCCCGTCGCCACCTGTGAACCAACTCCTCGAACATACACAGGGTTACCATGCCATTACGGCGAATCCACTCGGAGAACCGGTGTTCACCAGGTGGACCTTCGCTGGACGCTTACTCCTCGTGGGTTATCCTCACGTACTACGGGACCTGGGCAACGTAGCCCCCGGGTCCTTACGTGTTTGTACGGCTATCGCCGACATGACGCGGGAAGGAGGCATTGTGAGCAATCTCCTACTGCTCACCAACGCCCTTGAGCCCTCGACTGAGGTGCTCCCGGCGCTGGGGCTGCTGTTGCACTCGGTACGTGTCGTGCCCGCGGAGGCGTCCGCCCTGCTCGACGCCCCGCCCGCCGACGCGATCCTGGTGGACGCGCGCCGCGAGCTCGTCCAGGCCAAGAGCCTGTGCAGGCTGCTCCGCACCACGGGCGTTTCCTGCCCTCTGATGGTAATCGTCACCGAGGGCGGTCTCGCCGGGCTGACCGCGGAGTGGGGTGCCGACGACGTCCTCCTCGACAGCGCCGGCCCCGCCGAGGTCGAGGCACGCCTGCGGATGGCCGTGGGCAGGCTCAATTTGGCCGCCGCCGAGGAGGTGCCGGACGAGATCCGCAACGGTGACCTGTCGATCGACGAGGCCACCTACACCGCTCGGCTCCGCGGCCGCGCGCTGGATCTGACCTTCAAGGAGTTCGAGCTCCTGAAATACCTGGCGCAGCACCCGGGCAGGGTCTTCACCCGCGCCCAGCTCCTCCAGGAGGTCTGGGGATACGACTACTTCGGCGGCACCCGTACCGTGGACGTCCACGTCCGACGGCTCCGCGCCAAGCTCGGCGCCGAGTACGAGGCACTGATCGGAACGGTCCGCAACGTCGGCTACCGGTTCGTCCCCGAGCGCGGCAACGAGGCCGTCGAGGAGCGCGAGCCCGCCCGCCAGTAGGACAGGGCACTCCGGCCGCGATCGGCACCGGCCTCTCTGAGCTGGCAGGTCGGCTGCCGGCCGGTGAGTCCGCGCGTCCGCGGCCGTACAGGCGCCCGCGAGACCCGTGGGCACGGGTTCCCGGCGTCACGCCAGACCCACCGGAGTCGTCCGGCAGGTCTGACGCGCGCGTCGCGCCTTTCGCCCCTGTTACGGAGCGACCGTGATGTGGTTGGGAACCGGGGGCGTGATCAACGGGTTCGCCGCGAAGTGGGCGGCGAAGGCGTCGATGTCGAGCGGGCCGCTCCACAGGTCGGTGCCACCGGTGAAGGCGGCGAACGCGTCACCGCCGCCGACGAGGAAGTTGTTGGCCGCGACCCTGATCGTCTGGGTGTCCGTCACGTCGACACCGTCGATCCTCATCGCGGAGATCTTCGACCCCCACGGCGCGCTCGTGCTGTAGGTGTAGGTGAAGTTCGACGAGGGCTGCAGGATCTTGGTGAACGCCTGGGCGTTGGGGCCGCCGGTGAACTGCTGCTCCAGAACGGTCTTGAGCTGCGCACCGGTGAGCGTGACCACCTGCATGAGGTTGTTGAACGGCTGGACCGTGAACGCCTCGCCGTACGTCACCACCCCGTCGCCCTCACCGGCGGGTGAGCCCGCATAGGTGAGGCCGGCCCGCACGCCGCCCGGGTTCATCAGGGCGATCTGGGCGTTGCCGCCGGTCCTGGTCGCGGCGAGCTGGCCGTCGGCGATCAGGTTGCCCAGGGAGGACTCGCCGGACGCGGACGCGGTGTTGGTGATGTCCGCGGTGATCTTGCCGATCGGCCGGTTGGCCACCGGCGCGACCCGGTCCTTCCACGTCTGGACGAACGCGCTGATCTCCGGGTCGGGGGTGACGGTCCTGGTCACGACCTGGTTGTCGGCCACCACCGAGGAGCGCACGACGTCGCGGGTCTTGACGTCCACCTGGAAGTCGACCTTGGTGATGACCCGGCCGAAGGAACCGCCCTGGCTGTAGAGCCGGCCGGCGCCCTTGGGGTCGGTCACCGTGCACAGGTAGGCCTGGTGGGAGTGGCCGCTGAGGATCATGTCGACCTCGGCGTCGACCTGCGTGGCGATCCGGTTGCCCGCGCCCGGCTGGGCGCTGCAGCTGTCGGGCGACTGGCCCGCGGTCACCTGGTCACCCTCGTGGACGAGCACGACCTGGGCCTTGACGCCAACGATCTTGAGGAGCCTGGAGGCGACGTTCGCGGCCTTCACCTCGTCGATGAAGTCGAGGTCCTTGATGCCCTCGGAGGTGACGATGCTCGGGGTGCTACCGGTGA
Organism: Streptosporangium sp. NPDC049644; assembly: GCF_040675205.1. NCBI lineage: Bacteria > Bacillati > Actinomycetota > Actinomycetes > Streptosporangiales > Streptosporangiaceae > Streptosporangium > Streptosporangium sp. NPDC049644. The sequence continues at coordinate 57,972 of NZ_JBFAOJ010000053.1, forward strand.
CCAGGCCGATGAAGCCGATCGGCACACCGTTCATCCAGCGGATCGCGACCGGGGGCAGGGCCGGGATGCCGTAGTCCTTGAGCAGGGCGCGCAGCGAGGCGGTGTTCGTCCCGCCCAGGGCGTCCAGCGCCTGCTTCTCCGCGCCCTGCGCCGGCCGCTTGAAGACGACGTTGGCGCCGAGGTAGCTGTAGCCCGCGCCCTTCCACCTGCCCGCGGGCGAGCAGCCGTCCACCGGGTGGCAGCCACCGTTCATGATCCGCTTGAGCTCGGCGTACCCCTCGTCGAACTCGTGGTTGCCCACGGCGGAGGCGGTGACGCCGACCTTGCCGAGGAACTCCACCGACGGTTCGTCGTGGTAGGCCGCGGAGATCAGGGGGGTCGCGCCGATCAGGTCGCCCTGGGCGACCTTCAGCGTGTTCTTGTCGGACAGCTGCTTGAGGTGGGTGGCCACGTAGGCGGCACCTCCCGCCTCGACCGTGGCGCCGGTCTCGTCGACCATGCGGCCGGAGGAGCCGGTCGGCGGTTCGAGGTTGCCGTGGAAGTCGTTGAGGGAGAGCAGGCGGACCGGCACCGTCTTGGCGGGCTTGTTGCCCGCCTCGGCCGGCCCTGTCGCAAGCGTGACACCGGCCCCGGCGAGCACGCACGCCATGGCCAGCCGCAGGAAGGAACGAGACATCATGGTCCACGACACTAAGGGGACTATCTGTGCAAGGAATGTCCGAGAGATAACGATTAACCCGACCGGTAGCTGGCGGCTTTTGCCAGTCCCCGGTGCTCTCACGAGACGTGCCCCCGCCTAGAGTCCAGAACATGAACGCGCGTGTTGAACACCGGGGAGCACTCGGCGAACAAGAGGTGTCCGAGGTCCTCACGGTGGTGGATGCGGCCACGAAGGCCGACGGGGTCCGGCCACTCAACGAACATGTCATGCTGCACCTGCGCTACGGCGGCGACGAGCGGGCCGGAGCCGTGCTCCTGTACGCCGGGGACGACCTCGCGGGCTACGCCCACCTGGACCCGACAGACCCCGTCGAGGGGCCCAGCGGGGAGTTGGTCGTCCACCCGGCGTTCCGCGGGCGGGGATACGGACGGCGGCTGCTGCGGGCCGTGCTCGACCGCGCCGGCGGGCACCTGCGTCTGTGGGCGCACGGCGGACACCCGGCGGCCGACGCCCTCGCCCTGTCGGAGGGGTTCGAAAGGGCGAGGTCGCTGTGGCAGATGCGCCGCCCGCTCTCCGCCGACATCGGTGCCTTCGACCTCCCCGAAGGCGTACGGCTCCGCACCTTCGAACCCGGCACCTCGGACCAGGAGGCCTGGCTCGCCCTCAACGCCAAGGCCTTCGCCGACCACCCGGAGCAGGGCGCGTGGACGCTTGACGACCTCGGGCTGCGCGAGCGGGAACCCTGGTTCGACCCGGCCGGGTTCTTCCTCGCCGTACGGCCCGGCGGCCCCGAGGGCCGCGACCGGCTGGTGGGTTTCCACTGGACCAAGGTGCACGGTGACGGCGACCACGCGCACGAGCCGATCGGCGAGGTCTACGTCGTCGGCGTCGACCCCGCCGAGCAGGGCGGCGGCCTGGGCAGGTCGCTGACCCTGGCGGGCCTGGCCCACCTGCGCTCGCGAGGCCTGACCCACGTGATGCTGTACGTCGACGAGAGCAACTCGGCGGCGATCCGCCTGTACCGGGGACTGGGCTTCACCCGGTGGGACGTCGACGTGATGTACCGGAAGGACACCGCCTGACGAACCTGAGGTGGACCAGGTCCCCCCCGAGGGATCTGGTCCACCTGGAGTACTACTCGATCATCCAGTGCAGCGCGAAGTAGGACAGCGCGGCGACGAACGCGGCGGCCGGGATCGTGAGGACCCAGGCGGTCACGATGTTGCCCGCGACGCCCCAGCGCACGGCGGAGAGACGCTTGGTGGCGCCGACGCCCATGATCGCGCTGGTGATCGTGTGGGTGGTGGAGATGGGGGCACCGAAGCCGATGGCCGCGGTGTAGAGCACCGTCGCGGCGGCCGCCTCCGCGGCGAACCCCTGCGGGGGGTCGAGCGCGATGATCCGTCGGCCGAGCGTCCGCATGATCCGCCAGCCTCCCGCGTACGTGCCGAGCGAGATGGCCGTGGCGGCGGCGAGGATGACCCACTGCGGGATCGGGTCCCCGTCATGCTGGTAGCCGCCGACCACGAGGGCCAGGAAGATGACGCCCATGGTCTTCTGCGCGTCCTGGAGGCCGTGGCCCAGCGCCATCGCCGCCGCGGAGATGGTCTGCGCGTGCCGGAAGCCCCGGTTGGTCTTCGAGGGCTGGGAGCGCCGGAACCCCCACAGAATGCCGATCATGATGAGCCCGGCGAGGGTGAAGCCGATCACCGGAGACAGGATCATCGGGATGACGACCTTCTCCACCACCCCGTCCCAGTGGACGTTGCTCGCCGAGGCGAGCGCGGCGCCGACCAGGCCGCCGATCAGCGCGTGACTGCTTGAGGAGGGGAGCCCGAAGTACCAGGTGACGAGGTTCCAGGTGATCGCGCCGACCAGGCCCGAGCCGACGATGACGAGGCCGTGGCTTCCCTGTGGAGCGTCGATGATGCCTTTGCCGACGGTCGCGGCCACCTGCGTACCGAGGTGCGCTCCCAGGAAGTTCATGGCCGCGGCCATGAAGAGCGCGGCCCTCGGCGTCAGTGCGCGCGTTGAGACGGAGGTCGCGATCGCGTTCGCGGCGTCGTGGAAGCCGTTGGTGTAGTCGAACACCAACGCTACGACCACCACGCCGATGACGAGTGCGAGCGTGAGATCCACTTAGCTTTCCTTGACCGCGATCGACTCGATCGTGTTGGCCACGTGCTCGAAGGCGTCGGCGGCCATCTCGAGCTGATCGATGACCTCCTTCATCTTGAGGACGGTCAACGCGTCGTACTCCCCGCCGAAGAGCTTGGCGAGAAGGCGGCGGTAGACCTGGTCGGCCTGGTTCTCAAGCCGGTTGATCTCGATCCAGTACTCGTTGAGGTTCTTCATCGAGCGCAGCCGCGGCATCGCCTCGGCGGTCAGCTCGGCGGCACGTTCCAGAACCTCGACCTGCCGGACCACCTCTTTGGGAAGGTGATCGATCTGGTAGAGGACGATGAGGTCGGCGGCCGCCTCCATGTAGTCCATCACGTCGTCGAGGTTCGAGGCGAGACGGTAGATGTCCTCGCGGTCGAAGGGGGTGATGAAGCTCTCGTTGAGCCGGTTCATGATCGCGTGAGTACGCTCGTCGCCGGCGTGCTCACATGCGCGCATCTTCTCGGCCAGAGCTTCCCTGTCCGATCCGTCACTGATGATCTCTACCAGCAGACGGGACGCTGTGACGAGGTTGTTCGCCGAATCCGCGAACAAGTCGTAGTAGCTGTCCTCACTTGGTGTGAGACGGAGGCGCACGTCGTTCTCCAGATGTGCGGGGATGGTCCGCAGAGAAGGGTACGGGTTACCAGCGGAAATACGAACTTCACCCGCTAGACATGCACTCTTCCCGATGTCGCTACCCGGCGACACACAGCTTGAGGCAGCCTTGAGGGCATCTTTCCGATGACCGTTTTGCTGGTTTTCGGCCACAGTATGACGAAGACAGGCCAAGTATGGGACTTCTCCACCCCTGAACGCCATCCGGCACCTTCCCCGTACTCCCCCCGGAAACCCCCGCTTCCGGTGCGCTTCCCGCACGGTTCACCAAGGTCGCCAGGGTTCGCGGGGCTCCGCGAGGAATCAGGGTGATTTCCATCACGGTAGCCCGCTGAACCGCGTTTTGGCTGCTCACAGCAGCTTCGTCCGCAGCCCCCCTCCCGTGGCCGCTCGCCCCTCAGAGTCCCCGGGCGCCCCCTTCCGCAAAGGGTTCACCCCACCCACTCCGGCATGAAAGTTCACTTTGAATTCACCGTTAGTTCACCTTGAGCGGAGAATCCGCCTCCCGGGCCTCAGATCGGCGTCCGGTGGAAGTTGAGGTACGAACGGCTCGGCGTCGGCCCCCGCTGCCCCTGGTAGCGGGATCCGTACTTCTCCGAACCGTAGGGATACTCGGCCGGCGAGCTGAGCCTGAACATGCAGAGCTGGCCGATCTTCATCCCGGGCCAGAGCTTGATCGGCAACGTGGCGACGTTGGAGAGCTCAAGTGTGACGTGCCCGCTGAAGCCCGGGTCGATGAACCCGGCCGTGGAGTGGGTCAGCAGGCCGAGCCTGCCCAGCGAACTCTTCCCCTCCAGCCGCGAGGCGATGTCGTCCGGCAGCGTGACGACCTCGTACGTGCTCGCCAGCACGAACTCCCCCGGGTGCAGGATGAACGGCTCGTCCCTCTCCGGCTCCACCATCCGCGTCAGATCGGGCTGCTCGACCGCCGGATCGATGTGCGGGTACCGGTGGTTCTCGAAGACCCTGAAGTAGCGGTCCAGGCGTACGTCGACACTGGACGGCTGGATCATCTCCGGCTGGAAGGGATCGATCCTCACCCTCCCCGTCTCGATCTCGGCAACGATGTCACGATCGGAAAGCAGCACGTGAGGCAACCTACCAACGCAGCCCCGTCCCGGGAGCGCCGGTACGACCCACGATCCCGCTTTCCACAGTGGACGAGAGCCACCCAACTTCCGCTACAGTGGTGGGGCGGCACACCGCTGCGGGTGTAGTTCAATGGCAGAACATCAGCTTCCCAAGCTGACAGCGCGGGTTCGATTCCCGTCACCCGCTCCAAGACCGAAGGCCCAGATCAAGAATCTGATCTAGAGCTGGGCCTTTTCTCGTTCCCCTGGCGCTGACGACTCCCGAGCAAGCCTGTCGCGGCTGAAGACAGCTACCACGGAAGAAGCAGCGGAAGCCTACGGACTGAGCCTCGAATTTGCCGCCTGCAACTTATGCGTTCGCGAGCTGTCGGTGATGCACCGTTAGAGGCTCGATTTCAGTGGTGTCGTCGTCGACGACGAGCTCGACGCGGAAGCGAACCCCCATTGCCGCGCCAAGGCGCAGCAGTGTCGTTATATCCGGAATGCCGCCACCACCCTCGATGCGAGACAGGGCGGGCTGGGACATCCCGGAGCGCTCCGCTACGACCTTCTGAGACAAGCCTCGGCGCTTACGAATCTCACGCAACTGGTCTCCGAGCTCCAGGTCGCGGCCCGCCTGCTCGTATTCGGAGTGGGACTGCGCGTCCGCTTCCATCTCGCGCAGACGCTTCGCCTTGTAGGTTTCCCAACGGCTGTGACCCATCATGCGCTCCTCTCGAACACGTGCGTGGTGGTTAGGTCGTGCTCTGCCTCACACCGCTTCTTAGCAGCGATCGCTCGGTCGACGTCGGCACTCTGCGTCCCGTCCTGTGTCTTGCGGAAGACCGTCAGGACCACAATCACCTTGTTGGAAGGCTTCCAGAAGGTCAACCGCCAGGTCGTGCGGTCAAGAGCAACACGCAGCTCGTGCACGCCTTCGGCATCCTTCAGCTTCTTCACGTGATCCCCATCAGCGATGCCACCAGTGAGGAGGTAGTCGTCCACGTTCCGCATAACCCGCTGGTAGAGCGGAAAGGGAAGTCCATCCAGCCAAGACTCCACCTCCGGCTCTAGGTCGATCTCCCACTGAGGTGATCTCAGCGACTTTCACGTCAGGTAGCCATGTTCGAAATGGGTGAGAACAAGCGCGGCTTTGACGATGTCGCCGATTCTGCTGGG
>NZ_JBFAOJ010000054.1:0-63519 GCF_040675205.1 Streptosporangium sp. NPDC049644
CGTGGCGCTGGGCGCCGGTGTCCTGGCCGGTACCGCACCCGCCTTCGCCGCCACCCAGACCGGCGCGGCCGTGACCGCCGGGGGCTGGCCGACACGGGACTGGTACCGGCAGGGCCCTTACCAGACCCTGGCCGCCTGCGACCTCGCCTTCGAGGACGCCGCGCAGAGCGGTCTGTACACCGGGCTCGTCGGCTGTTACTGGGTCAGCGGGAGTGGCCCCTATCTGGCGGGCTTCTACTACGAGGTGTACATCCCCTGAGCTGCAACAGGCGTGATGGGCGAGCCCCAGGCCGCGCACTCAGGCCTTGGCGGCCTTCCGCAGGCGGGTCCACACCGCGTCACGACCCGCCGGCGAGTACCTGGCTTTGGGCTGCGGTGATGTGAATTCGATGCGGCCTGATGACCCACTACGTGGAGTGTGCGGCACTGCTGGTCGGCGGGCCGGCCGAGGAGTGACCAGGGGAACGTGCCGGGACGATGTCTCATCGCGTCCCGGCGCGGTCCTTCGCCGGGACGGGGGAGCCGCCGCGCGTGCCGCCTGCCGCGGCTGCGGCGCGCACGATCGTTCCCGCCGCTCCGCCGGCGACCAGGCCGGAGACCACACCCGTGACCGCATCCGAGCCCATGCCCACGAGTACGCCGACGAGGACGCCCACGGCCAGGCGTGTGATCACAGCTGCGACCGCGTGCACGGCCGCGCTCACCGGCTACGCCTCGTCCGGGAGGCCGAGGTGTTCCTCCAGCCGTTCGAGCCTGCGCAGGACGGGACGGAGCTCCTCGCGTACGGCCGCCGACAGTGCGCTCGCCGCGTCGGCGGGCGGGGCCGGGACGGCAGGGGCGGCCTGGGTCTGCGCGCGCAGGTGGACATAGCCGGCGAGGGCCGCCGAGACCGCGCGGCGGGTCAGCCGGTGCTCGGCGCCCAGCTCCCGCAGGACATGCCCGGCCGCTCCCTCCGGTTCGGCGATCAGCCCGAGAAGCAGGTGTTCGCAGCCGATGTAGTTGTGGCCGAGCGAGGTGGCCTCGGTGACGGTCATCTCCAGGGCCGCCGCCGCGGACGCCCCGAAGGCGAGTTCGGCCTCGCCGCCGGTCGCGGCCGGGGCATCGACGCCCGGCCGGTCCAACCGGCGCCGCACCTCCTCGGGGTCGATCTCCAGGGCGCCCAGGACCTGGAGCGCTAGGTTGCCCCCCTCGGCGAGCATGCCGCCCAGCAGGTGCTCGGTGCCGACCTCGGCCGCGCCCAGGGCTCGAGCCTGCTCCACCGACAGCTTGATCACGGACCGGGCCCGCGGGGTGAAGTGCGGGAAGCGCGCCGCCAGGTCGTCGAGGTCGGGGGCGCTGAGCGCCGTCTCGCGGATGGAGGCGACCCGCCGTACGGCCTGTTCCAGTGCCCGCTGGCACACGGCGGAGACCGGCACACCGGCTCTCCTGACCGCCTCGGCCAGTTCGTCCGGCAGGTAGACGTTGATCTTCGGCATCGCATCTTCCTCTGGGGGTTATGGAAGGGTTATAACCCATAGATAACCCCAGGGGGGAGTGATTGTCTAGCGTGCCGCGCCGGTGAGGAACCGGGTGACGCCGGGGGCGAGGGCCGCACCCCTGGCGGAGAGCCAGGCCAGGTTGTTGCGGCTGATGAAGGCGGCGAGTCTGCGGGCGTCGAGCCGGGTGAGGTCGCCGGACCTGGCCAGCACGGGTGTCAGGGCGATCCGGTTCCAGGCGGCGCTCTCCCCCAGGGAGCGGGCTATCTGCGGGTGCGCGGCGCGGACGGCGGAGGCGATCGGGTGCAGGCGGCTCCCGGAACCGGGGGAGGTGCCAACGGGGGCGAGCAGGTTGACGGTGGCGATCTCGACGCCTTCCGCCCGGGTGGCCCGGAGCAACTCCTGGTCGCCGAGGGTCAGGCCGGTCCCGGTGACCGGGAGGGTGAAGCTGACCGTGAGGGGGCGGCCCTCGCGGGCGGCCTGCCGCTGCAGGGTCGCGATCGCCCTGGCCCGCCGCCGCACGGCGGCGTCACCGGCCGGGGCGTGGACCTCGAAGTCGATGTACCTGGCGTCGAAGGCGTCGATCGCCCGGCGGTAAGCGGCGGTGAGCCGGCCGAGGTCCGCGCAGGCGGTGGCGAGTTCGCGTCCGGCGGGGCCACCGAAGGCGAGGCCCGCGTCCCCACCGGCGGCGCGCAGGGGGCCGAGCCGGTTGGCGACCGGATTACGTCTCTGCCCCTGGAGTCCGCCCCACCTGGGGACGCAGCCGCTGCGCCCGGCGGTGAGGTGGCCGAGCGTGAACCAGCGCACACGGCTCTTCCTGGCCGCCTTGGAGAGGTTGAAGCGCGGTTCGTGGACCGCGTCCACGAACGCCACGAAGCCCGACGGGCGGACGACGGCCGGTGTGGGCGCCGGCTCGGCCGCGGGCCGGGGAGCGGTCTCCGAGGGCGGCGCGCCCGCCCCGGCACGCCTGCCGACGACGGCCCACTCGCCCTGTGCCCTGGGGGGCAGCAACCAGATCGCGCCACCGGTTCCCGCGGCGAGCGCGATGGAGGCGAGCACCACGAGAGGCCGGGGCGGGGTGCCGGGCTCGCGGGCCCGGCGAGCGTCCGGGCGGTCGGTCGCCACGGGCATGTGATCCCCCTTCCTCAACGACAGGGGTGATCACTTTGAGTGTCTGACCCGCTACCCGTTGCCTCGAAGGGCAGAACGTTAGCAAGCGTTCCGGCCGCGGCGTGGGCTTTCTGCGGATGCCGTCCGGAGTGCCCGGATAATGGTCGTCATGAAGTTGAGGATCTTCACAGAACCGCAGCAGGGTGCCACCTACGACGAGCTGCTGATGGTCGCGCTGGCCGCGGAGCGGCTGGGGTTCGACGCCTTCTTCCGTTCCGACCACTACATGCGGATCGGGGCGGGCGACCCCGGCGTCGGCTCCACCGATGCCTGGACGACCCTGGCGGGCCTGGCCAGGGACACCTCCACGATTCGCCTGGGCACCCTGGTCACCCCGGCCACCTTCCGGCTGCCGGGACCGCTGGCGATCAGCGTGGCCCAGGTCGACCAGATGAGCGGCGGCCGGGTCGAGCTGGGCCTGGGCACCGGCTGGTTCGACGCCGAGCACGTCGCGTACGGCATCCCCTTCCCGCCGGTCGGCGAGCGGTTCGGCCGCTTCGAGGAGCAGCTGGAGATCCTGATCGGGCTCTGGACCACACCGGCGGGCGAGACGTTCTCCTTTGAAGGCGCCCACTACCGGTTGGCGGACTCGCCCGCGCTGCCCAAGCCCGCGCAGAGCCCCAGGCCGCCGATCATCATCGGCGGCGTCGGCGCCACGCGCACCCCGCGCCTGGTCGCCAGGTTCGCCGACGAGTACAACGTGCCGTTTCGTACCCTGGACGACACCGCGAAGGCCTTTGACCGGGTCGGCAGGGCATGCGAGGCGGAGGGCAGGGAGCCGGTCGTGCTCTCGGTCGCGCAGACCATCTGTGTCGGCTCCGACGACGCGGAGATCGCGCGGCGGGCCGGGGTCATCGAGCAGGACCTCGGCGTGCTGCGCGCGACGGGTCTGGCGGGCACACCCGCCGAGGTGACCGAGAAGATCGGCCGCTTCGCCGAACTGGGCGTCGAGCGGATCTACCTGCAGGTGCTTGACCTGGCCGACCTAGACCACCTGAACCTCATCGCCGAGGAGGTCCTGCCTCACGTGTAGGCCGGGCACCGCGCCCCTCCTCGGGGCGCGGGCGCCGGCGCGCCGCGAGTGCCCCGCGCGAGCGCGAGACGGTTCTCGCCGCTCCGGCACGTCGATTTCCATCTGTGATTTTTCGACAAAGCCCGATGAAGAAGGAGGACATTCTCCGGGTCGCGGCGACCGGTGTCTCCCTCCCGGTCCCTAGTCTTCGAAGACCTGGCGACCGGGCACTGTGGGGCGCCGTGCTGCCCGGTTGGGTGAAGGGACCCTCATGACCGGCACCACCCCTTCGGGGGGCCCCGGTGAGAACATCGGGCACGTCGTCTTCATCGCGGCGGCGGCGGCGGTGGGCGGTTTCCTCTTCGGGTACGACAGCGCCGTCGTCAACGGGGCCGTGACCGGAATCCAGCGGTACTTCGAGGTCGGCCCGGTCCAGATCGGTCTCGTCGTGGCGGTCGCGCTGCTGGGTTCGGCGGTGGGGGCGTGGATCGCCGGAGGGCTGGCCGACCGCTGGGGGCGGACCAGGACGATGCAGGTGGCCGCGAGCCTGTTCGCGGCGAGTTCCGTCGGGCAGGCCCTGCCGCTGGCGATCTGGGACCTGGGCTTCTGGCGGGTGCTCGCCGGAGTCGGCATCGGCATGGCCTCGGTGATCGGCCCCGCCTACATCGCGGAGGTCGCGCCGCCCGCCTACCGGGGACGCCTGGGCTCCTTCCAGCAGCTCGCCATCGTGCTGGGCATCGCCGTCTCCCAGCTGGTCAACTACGTGGTCGCGGAGCGGGCCGGGGGCAACGTCAACAACAGGCTGCTCGGGTTGGAGGCATGGCAGTGGATGCTCGGCGCCTGCGTGCTCCCCGCCCTGCTCTACCTGCTCTTCGCGACGATCATTCCCGAGTCGCCGCGTTTCCTCATCGCGGTCGGAAAGTCGGCCGCGGCGCGCGAGGTGCTCGCGGAGGTCGAGGGCGAGGAGGGCGACCTGGACGCCCGGATCGCGGAGATCCGGGTCCTGTTGCGCGGCGAGCACCGGCCCCGCCTGCGTGACCTGCGCGGTCCCCGGCTCGGGTTGCTGCCGATCGTCTGGATCGGCATCCTGCTCTCCGTCTTCCAGCAGTTCGTCGGTATCAACGTCATCTTCTACTACTCGGCGTCGCTGTGGCAGTCGGTCGGCATCAACCAGAGCGACTCGCTGCTGATCAGTTTCTCCACCTCGATCATCAACATCGTCGGCACGTTCGTCGCCATCGCGCTGGTCGACAGGCTCGGCCGCAGGCCGCTGTTGCTGATCGGCTCGGCGGGCATGGCGACGGCGCTCGCGACCGCCGCGTGGGCGTTCGGTGCGGGGTTCCAGAGCGGTGGCGCCGTCAGGCTGCCCGCGGCGCAGGGCGCGATCGCGCTGGTCGCCGCGAACGTCTTCGTGCTGTTCTACGCGCTGTCGTGGGGTGTGGTGGTCTGGGTGCTGCTGGGGGAGATCTTCCCCAACCGGATCAGGGCGATCGCGCTCTCGGTGGCCGCCGCCGCCCAGTGGCTGGCCAACTGGCTGATCACCGTCTCCTTCCCCGCGCTGTCCGCGTGGAACCTGTCGGGGGCCTACATGGGCTATGCCTGCTTCGCCGCGCTCTCCTTCGTCTTCGTGCTGTTCAAGGTGAGGGAGAGCAAGGGGCGCAGGCTCGAGGAGATGGGTTAGCCCCGAGAGGGCGGGCGGTGCGGTGGCTTCGGAATCCCCGCGATTTTAGCCTAGCGCTTGCTCAAGTCACTTGGTGTGTGCACGCTGATGGCGAGCGACGGGAGGGGCGGAGATGCCACAGGTGACGATCAGTACGGTGATCAACGCATCGGCCGACGACGTGTGGGCGCTGATCAGGGACTTCGAGCACATGGACGGCTGGTTCGACGGGATACCTCCGGCCGTCATCGAGGACGGCCGGGCCTCCACCGAGGTGGGCTGCGTCCGGCGGATCGAGGTCGACGGCCAGGTCATGGTCCGTGAGCGGCTCGTCGCCCTGGACGATGCCGCGCGCAGGCAGGTCTACGCGATCCTTGAGTCCGTCTTCGGCCTGAAGGACTACATCGGGACGATCACCGTGACGCCCGTCACCGACGGGAACCGGGCCTTCGTCGAGTGGACGGGCGTCTTCGAGGCGGACGAGGCCGAGGCGGAGGCGAGCATCGCGATGCTCCGCGACTCCGTCTACCTGCCCGGCCTCCAGGGGCTCAGAAAGCGCCTGGAGGGCTGAACCGGCGGGCCCGTGCCCGGGAGTGCCACCGCCTGTGGTGGAGCAGGCCCGGCACGGCCACCGCCAGCCAGGCGAGGAGGAGGAGCTTCAGCACCCCGGCCCCGGCCATCGCCACTCCCACCACCAGCAGCAGGATCACCGCGGGAGCGAACAGAGGCCCGCCCCGGCGTCCCGGGTGGTGGCGACTCCAGGCCGCGCGGTGACGGAACCGGGGTCCGGGCCGGAACCCGGGACGGTGGACGCCCCAGGCGTGCGCGTGCCACCCGCGGTCTCCCGGGTTCCCGGTGTCCTCGAACCTCTCCGGCCCGGGGTCGTGCGGGCCGGGCAGACCGGGCAGGTCCGCGCACACCACGGCGAGGTCGCCGCCCGTCCGAGCGGACAGGGTCAGCTCGAGGCGCTCGTCGAGCTCCTCGCGGGTCAGGCGGCCCTCGGCGTAGTGCTCGCGCAGGGCCTCCATCGCCACGTCACGTTCGGCGTCTCCGATGCGGAGGTCGTCTCGGGGCGTCATCGTCGGGTCACTCCTCGCCGGTGTCGCCGTCGGCCAGGATCTGGTAGAGCTTGCGGCGCGTCTCGGCCAGCGTCTGCTTCGCCTGCCGGATCTGCGACTCGCTGCCGGTCTGCAGGATCTGGAGCATGGCGAACCCCGACTGGCGGGCGGTGTCCATCAGCTCCCAGGTGCTGTCGTCGATGTCGGGCGTCATCTCCTCCCACGGCGCGCGCACCTCCTCGGAGTGCTCGGCCACGTAGGCGCGGCCGGCCTCGGTGAGCTCGAAGGTCTTGCGTCCCTCGTTCTCCTCGGCCAGGACCAGGCCCTCGTCGGTGAGTTGCTGCAACGCCGGGTAGACCGCTCCCGGGCTGGGCTTCCAGCCACCCTCGCTGCGCCGCTCGATCTCCTGGATGATCTGGTAGCCGTTCCGCGGGGACTCGGTGAGCAGGGCGAGGATCGCCGCGCGGACGTCGCCGCGCTTGGCCTTGCGCCCGCGCCCGAACGGCGGCCCTGCACCGAATGGGCCTCTGCCCCCCCGGCCGCCGCCTCGACCGCCTCTGCCGAAGTCCCAGGGGAACCCGCCGCCGGGGAAGGGGCCGCGGTGCCCGCGGTGCCGGTGCTCGTGCGGCCCGCCCTCGTGGTGCTGGTGCGGCCCGTGCTGCGGCCCGCCCTCGTGCCATCCGGCGGCCAGCTGCCGCCGTGCCTCCCTGACCACGCGCTTCATCTCGCGCCTGACCTCCTGGGGGCCGAAGCCGGCCCAGGGGCCGCTCGCCGCGTTCGCTGCCGTCATGTCGTACCTCCATATCGCGATCGTCTTTTGATCGCTCTTGATGGCTCAAAGATATATCGAGAACATTCTGATAGCAACTCTTGTCATGAAATATGCCTCTGCTCTTGGGGGCGGCCCACGGTCACCGCGCGAGTGCTCAGCGTGTAAGTGAGGCAGATCACGTAATTCTTGCCGGATTCTGGAACAAGTACTGAGACCTGCACGTTACAAAGGACGTAGACGGGATTCGTTCCGCGCCGGAAGGGCTGGGGGGTGCTTTCGGCGCGGAACGGTCCCGTCTGTCGTTTCCGCAGGCCGCCGTCTGCTCATCGACCTTTCCCGGCCCGTCTCCGGCCTCCGTGGAGGCGATCCGGAGGGTGCTCGGCGTAGATCCCGAGGTGAGGCCGCCAGGGTGAAGGCGATCTTCCCGGTTGGGTGCTCCGGTAGGCCGTCCCGGGCACCGATCGGCGGTTCCATCCGTTCCTCATTCGTAGGAAGATGCCGATGGCAGGCACTTCTCGTGAAGGGACGGGGAGATCGAAGCGGACGAGCGTCGCCCTCGAATGATCCTGGAAGTGGGTGGAGGCGACCGGTGCTCACGTGCCGGGATCCTCTCGCCCACGCGACACGCCGATCGCGCAAAATGGCACGGTCCTCCACTCGGAGGGGTCTTTGCCGTACAGTCTCCCGGCGTGATCTTGATGGTGGTGTCTGAGCGATGATGGGGCATACGCACGCGTTGACGGGCGCGATCGCCTGGCTGGGGGTGGCGCCCGGACTGGCCGCGCTGCCCCTGCTGACCGAGACGTCGAAGTTCATGGAGACCGGCGTCATGGTCAACGCGCTCAACCCGGCCGAGTTCGTCGCCGGGGCCATCATCTGTGCCGGTGCCGCGATGCTGCCCGACCTCGACCACCCGAGCGCGACGATCGCGCAGACGTTCGGGCCGGTCACCTGGGGTCTGAGCAAGGCGGTGTCATGGCTCGCCGGCGGGCACCGCAACGCCACCCACTCGCTCGTGTTCGCGGCCGCCATGGGCTTCGGCGCGCACTACCTGGCCGGCGCCTATCCGATCGGCCGCGACATCCTGGTGGTCCTGCTCATCGGCCTGGCGCTGCGGGCGATCGGGATCGGCATCCCGGGCAAGAAGTTCGCCTCGGCGATGCTCAACGTCGGCATGACGGCGGGGCTGTTCGTGGTGTTCCGCAGCGACGGTGTGGGCTACGCCTGGCTGGGGCTGGCGGTCGCGATCGGATGCCTGACCCACGTCGTGGGTGACTGCTGCACCGAGAAGGGCTGTCCCGTGCTCTGGCCGATGCGGCAGAAATGGCTGCTGCCGTGGAAGATCGGTATCAAGACGGGCCGTGCTTTCGAGCAGAAGTTTCTCGCCCCGGTACTTTCCGTCATCGTTCTCGGACTGCTGTACCTCCGCCTCGTCCCGCAGTGATCATACTGGGGGGTAATTTGATGTCGAGATACCCGGAGGGATATCTTGATGTCGAGACACTCGTTGCAGTCCGCGGGCGGCTCAGAGGTTAGGTGTACCTAACAGTCCGGGGTGCTCCGGCGGTGCGGCAGGATTCAATCGCGCCTATGTGCCGGCGCGACAGACATCAGGGTGATGAGGGAGGCGAACCGTGTCCTCGAACAGCTTCGGCAGCCGTGACACGCTCCGCGTCGGTGACGCGGGATATGAGATCTACCGGCTTGACGCCGTGGAGGGGTCGGGGCGTCTCCCGTACAGCCTGAAGATCCTTCTTGAGAACCTGCTCCGCACGGAGGACGGCGCGAACATCACCGCCGACCACATCCGCGCGGTCGGCCAGTGGGACCCGTCCGCCGCGCCGAACGTGGAGATCCAGTTCACGCCGGCCCGCGTGATCATGCAGGACTTCACCGGCGTCCCGTGCGTCGTCGACCTGGCGACCATGCGCGAGGCCGTCCGCGACCTCGGCGGCGACCCCGCCAGGATCAACCCGCTCGCTCCGGCCGAGATGGTCATCGACCACTCGGTCATCGTCGACTTCTTCGGCGGGCCCGAATCCTTCCAGCGCAACGTCGAGCGGGAGTACGAGCGCAACCGCGAGCGCTACCAGTTCCTGCGCTGGGGGCAGACCGCCTTCGACGAGTTCAAGGTCGTCCCGCCGGGCACCGGCATCGTGCACCAGGTCAACATCGAGCACCTGGCCCGGGTGGTGATGACGCGAAGCGTCGAAAAGGACGGCAAGGCGGTGTTGACCGCATACCCTGACACCTGCGTCGGCACCGACTCCCACACCACGATGGAGAACGGCATCGGCGTCCTGGGCTGGGGCGTCGGCGGCATCGAGGCCGAGGCCGCGATGCTCGGCCAGCCGATCTCGATGCTGATCCCGCGGGTGGTCGGTTTCAAGCTGACCGGCAAGCTCCCGGCCGGTGCCACCGCCACCGACCTGGTGCTCACGATCACCGAGATGCTCCGCAAGCACGGCGTCGTCGGCAAGTTCGTGGAGTTCTACGGCGAGGGCGTCTCCAGCGTGCCGCTGGCCAACCGGGCCACGATCGGCAACATGAGCCCCGAGTTCGGCTCGACCTGCGCGATCTTCCCGATCGACGGCCAGACGATCGACTACCTCACGCTGACCGGCCGCCCCGCCGAGCAGGTCGCCCTGGTCGAGGCCTATGCCAAGGCCCAGGGGCTGTGGCTCGACCCGGAGGCCGAGGAGCCGATCTTCTCCGAGTACATCGAACTGGACCTGGCCACGGTCGTCCCGTCGATCGCGGGTCCCAAGCGTCCCCAGGACCGCATCGCGCTGTCCGACGCCAAGAGCGCCTGGCGCGCGTCCGTCAAGGACTACGTGTCGAGCATCCAGGGCCCGCTCGACGAGGCGTCCGACGAGTCGTTCCCCGCCTCGGACTCCCCGGCGATCTCCCACGACGGCAGCGGTGACAAGCCGCACGCCGCCGGTCACAACGGCAGGCGCCCGCACAGGGTCGTGCCGGTCACCCTGGCGGACGGCACCTCCTTCGAGATCGACCACGGCGTGGTGACCATCGCCGCGATCACCAGCTGTACCAACACCTCCAACCCGTACGTCATGATGGGCGCCGCGCTGCTCGCCAGGAACGCGGTGGAGAAGGGCCTGACCCGCAAGCCGTGGGTCAAGACCTCCCTGGCCCCCGGCTCGCAGGTCGTCACCGGCTACTTCGAGCGCTCGGGCCTGCAGCCCTACCTCGACAAGATCGGCTTCAACCTGGTCGGCTACGGCTGCACCACCTGCATCGGCAACTCGGGCCCGCTGCAGGAGGAGATCTCCGCCGCGATCCAGGAGAACGACCTCGCGGTCACCGCGGTGCTGTCCGGCAACCGTAACTTCGAGGGCCGGATCAACCCCGACGTCAAGATGAACTACCTGGCCTCGCCGCCGCTGGTGGTCGCCTACGCCCTCGCGGGCACCATGGACATCGACCTGAACACCGAGCCGCTGGGCATCGGCACGGACGGTGAGCCGGTCTTCCTCGCCGACATCTGGCCGGCGCCCGAGGAGATCGCGGCGGTCGTCGCCTCCTCGATCGACCAGGAGATGTTCCTGCACGACTACGCCGACGTGTTCAAGGGCGACGAGACCTGGCGCTCGCTGCCGATCCCGACCGGTAACACCTTCGAGTGGGACCCGGACTCGACCTACGTCCGCAAGGCCCCCTACTTCGAGGGCATGCCGCCCGAGCCGGAGCCGGTGACCGACATCTCCGGGGCCAGGGTGCTCGCGAAGCTGGGCGACTCGGTCACCACCGACCACATCTCCCCGGCGGGCGCGATCAAGGTCGGCACCCCGGCGGCCGACTACCTCAAGGGGCACGGTGTCGCGGTCAAGGACTTCAACTCCTACGGCTCGCGCCGGGGCAACCACGAGGTCATGATCCGCGGCACCTTCGCCAACATCCGGCTGAAGAACCTGCTGCTCGACGGCGTGGAGGGTGGGTACACCCGCGACTTCACCGTTCCGGGCGGGCCGCAGGCCTTCATCTACGACGCCTCCGCGAACTACCAGGCCGCGGGGATCCCGCTCGTCGTGCTGGCCGGTAAGGAGTACGGCTCGGGTTCCTCGCGCGACTGGGCGGCCAAGGGCACCGCGCTGCTCGGCGTCCGCGTCGTCATCGCCGAGTCCTACGAGCGCATCCACCGTTCCAACCTGATCGGCATGGGCGTGCTGCCGCTGCAGTTCCCCGAGGGGGAGACGGCGCAGTCGCTGGGCCTGACCGGTGAGGAGACCTTCGAGGTCGTCGGTGTCGAGGCCCTCAACGGGGGCGGCATCCCGCGGACCGTGACGGTCAGGGCCGACGACAAGGAATTCCAGGCCGTCGTGCGCATCGACACTCCCGGAGAGGCCGACTACTACCGGCACGGGGGCATCATGCAGTACGTCTTGCGCTCCCTGCTCGCCAAGAGCTGAGCAGGAGGGGCGGGGCCGCACGCAGGCCCCGCTCACATCGGGGGACACCCCAGACAGGAACCGCCCGGCGGGACATCATCCCGCCGGGCGGTTTTTTCGTTCTCCCGGTCACCGCCCAGAAGCGGCAGGTGGGGGCCGTGATCCCAGGCGAGGTGGCAGGGCGGGGCCACGGGGGTTAATGACGCGTTTCTGGATTGTTACCGGCCACAACAAACTTTACCCATGGAAGGTCTGGCGCTCCTGGCCGGTGGCGGAATACGTTGCCGCAAACAACATTCAACGGAACGGCAAGCCGAGACCCGGTGGAGCCGTACCCGCGAATTCGGCATGCCGCACCTCCGTCGTACCCCCCACTTTCGAAGAAAGGACCCGTGCACCATGCGCAAGGGGATCCTCAGCCTTACCGCCGCCGCCGCGGCGATGACCCTTGGCCTCGCCGCTTGCGGGAGCGAAGACGCCGACACCAGCGCGTCGAGCGGCGCGTCCCCCGCGGAGAGTTCGGCTGCCGTGGCGGGCAAGGTCGGCGTCATCCTCCCCGACAGCAAGTCCTCCGCCCGCTGGGAGACCGCGGACCGCAAGTACCTGGAGGAGGCGTTCAAGGCCGCGGGCGTCGCCTACGACATCCAGAACGCCCAGGGTGACAAGACCCAGTTCCAGACCATCGCCGACCAGATGATCACCAACGGCGCCACGGTTCTGATGATCGTCAACCTTGACAGCGGCACCGGCAAGGCCGTACTCGACAAGGCCAAGGCGCAGGGTGTGGCCACCATCGACTACGACCGCCTCACTCTCAACGGCGGCGCGTCCTACTACGTCAGCTTCGACAACACCAAGGTCGGCACCCTGCAGGGCGAGGGCCTGGTGAAGTGCCTGTCAGATAAGCAGGCCAAGAAGCCCATCATCGCCGAGCTCAACGGCTCGCCCACCGACAACAACGCCACGCTGTTCAAGAACGGCTACGACGGCGTGCTCAAGGCCAAGTACGACTCGGGGGACTACGTCAAGGGCCCCGACCAGTCGGTTCCCGACTGGGACAACACCCAGGCGGGCACGATCTTCGAGCAGATGCTCACCGAGCAGCCGAAGATCGCCGGTGTCCTGGCCGCCAACGACGGCCTCGGCAACGCGGCCATCTCGGTCCTGAAGAAGAACAGTCTGAACGGCAAGGTCCCGGTCACCGGTCAGGACGCCACGGTGCAGGGCCTGCAGAACATTCTCGCCGGTGACCAGTGCATGACGGTCTACAAGGCGATCAAGAAGGAGGCCGACGCGGCGTCCGCGCTGGCCATCGGCCTGGCCAAGGGCGAGAAGCCCGCGGCGACCGGTACGGTCAAGGACACCGAGAGCGGCGCCGACGTGCCCGCCGTTCTCCTCGACCCGCAGCCGATCTTCTTCGACAGCGTCAAGGACGTCGTCGCCGACGGCTTCGTGACCAAGGACGAGCTGTGCACCGGTGAGTTCGCCGACAAGTGCACCGAGGCCGGAATCCAGTAGGGCGTGCTGGGGACGGACGGCCGCCCCGGCCGTCCGTCCCCAGCGCTCCATCGCGGCGTATTCGCACTGTGACGCCGGAGGGACGCGGCAGGTGAGTCGTCCATTCCGGCTATGGGGCAGGACACCGCCCGCAGGCGCCCGAGCCGCGCGAGCTTCACCGCGCGAAATGAACACAGGGAGCACAACCCCATGACCCCCGCACTGGAACTCCGCGGGATCGACAAGAGCTTCGGTCCCGTACAGGTCCTGCACGACGTCGCCTTCTCCGCCTACGCGGGAGAGGTGACCGCGCTGGTCGGCGACAACGGCGCAGGCAAGTCCACACTCGTCAAGTGCGTCGGCGGCATCCATCCGATCGACTCCGGCGAGTACTTCTTCGACGGCAGGCCCGTCCGGATCGGCAGCCCGCGCGACGCGGCCGAGCTGGGCATCGAGATCGTCTACCAGGACCTCGCGCTCTGCGACAACCTCGACATCGTCCAGAACATGTTCCTGGGCCGTGAGCACCGGCGCGGCATCGTCCTCGACGAGGACACGATGGAGGCGATGGCCGCCAAGACCCTGGAGAGCCTGTCGGTCAGGACCGTCAAGTCCATCCGCCAGCTCGTCGCCAGCCTCTCCGGCGGCCAGCGCCAGACGGTGGCCATCGCCAAGGCCGTGCTGTGGAACAGCAAGGTGGTCATCCTCGACGAGCCGACCGCGGCGCTCGGCGTCGCCCAGACCGCGCAGGTGCTCGAACTGGTCCGGCGCCTGGCCGACCAGGGCCTGGCCGTCGTGCTGATCTCGCACAACATGAACGACGTGTTCGCCGTGTCGGACCGGATCGCCACCCTCTACCTGGGCCGGATGGCGGCCCAGGTCAAGACCTCGGACGTGACCCACGCGCAGGTCGTCGAACTGATCACCTCCGGCCGCAGCGGGGACCTCGGCCTCACCAACGGAGCCACCGTATGACCGCCACGATTTCCCCGAAGCGCGTACCCGAGGTCCCTTCGATCAGGAGCAACGTTCGCGGCTACGCCGAGCGGGTCCGCGGCGGCGACATGGGCGCGCTGCCGGCGGTGTTCGGTCTCGTGGTGCTCTGCACCATCTTCGCCATCCTCCGGCCGTCCTTCCTGACCGCTGGAAACTTCGCCAACCTGTTCACCCAGGGCGCCGCGGTCACGGTGATCGCCATGGGCCTGGTCTTCGTGCTGCTCCTCGGCGAGATCGACCTGTCGGCGGGCTTCGCCAGCGGTGTCTGCGCCGCGGTGCTCGCGATCCTGCTCAGCAGCCAGGGGATGCCCTGGTACGTGGCGGTGGGCGCGGCCATCCTCACCGGCGTGGTGATCGGCACCGGAATCGGCTCCATCGTCGCGAAACTCGGCATCCCCTCGTTCGTGGTGACGCTCGCCGCCTTCCTGGCCTTCCAGGGGCTCGTGCTGCTGCTGGTCAAGGGCGGCACCATCATCGCCATCCGGGACGAGACCATCCTGGCGATCGCCAACAAGAACCTCCCGCCCGCGCTGGGCTGGATCCTGCTGGCCGTGGGGGTCGCCGGATACGCCGGCCTCCAGTTGCTGCGCGCCCGCAAGCGCGCCAGCCGGGAGCTGACCGCCGATCCGGTCTCACTGATCGCGGTCCGGGTGGGCGCCCTCGCGCTGCTCGGCGGGCTCGCCGTCTACTTCCTCAACATCGAGCGGAGCCGCAACGCGGCGGTCGTCTCGCTGGCGGGCGTGCCGCTCGTGGTGCCCATCATCGTGGTACTGCTGCTGGTCCTGACGTTCGTGCTGCGCCGCACGGCGTACGGACGTCACCTGTACGCGGTCGGCGGCAACGTCGAGGCCGCACGCCGGGCGGGCATCAACGTCGACCGGATGAAGATCAGCGCTTTCGTGATCTGTTCCTCCATGGCCGCGATCGGCGGCGTCATCGCCGCCTCCAGGGCCAGTTCCGTCGACCCCAACACCGGCGGCAGCAACGTGCTGCTGTACGCGGTCGGTGCCGCGGTCATCGGCGGCACCAGCCTGTTCGGCGGCAAGGGCCGGGTGCTCGACGCCATTCTCGGCGGTGCGGTGGTCGCGGTCATCGAGAACGGCATGGGTCTGATGGGCTACAGCTCCGGAGTCAAGTTCATCGTCACCGGATCGGTCCTGCTGCTGGCCGCAGTGGTGGACGCGCTCTCCCGCAAGCGGGCGGCCGCCACTGGTCTAAGGTGATCAGCGACTCCGATCCACCGAAGGAACCCCTAGTCATGCGGGCAGGCCCCTCCCAAGAGGAGATCAGGCGCCATAACCTTGGTGCCCTGCTCCGCCACGTCCATCTGAGCGGCCCCACCTCGCGGGCGGAGCTCACCAACCGGATGGGCCTGAACCGCAGCACCATCATGGCCCTCACCGCCGACCTGACCGCCGCCGGCCTGGTCAGGGAGGAACTTCCCAGGGAGACCGGCCGGGCCGGGCGCCCCTCCCTGGTGGTCCGTCCAGAGTCGGCGCGGGTCTACGTGTTCGCCTTCGACGTGGGCGTCGACCGGATGGTCGCCGCCCGCGTCGGCCTGGGCGGCACGATCCTCGACCGTCGCGAGACGGTACGGAGGCGCGGAGCCTTCTCCCTGGAGGAGATCGTCGGCCCGCTCGCCGCCTTCGCCCGGCAGATGCACCGCAGGACCCGGCCCGACACGGTGTGCGTCGGGGTGGCGGCGGCCTTCTCGGGCGGCGTGGGCCGCGATGACGGGGGCATCAGGTTCGGGCCCAACATGGCCACCGTGGAGGACGTGCCGTTCGCCGAGGAGATGACTCGCCGGCTGGCCTTCGGCCTGCCGATCACGGTCGGCAACGACGCCAACCTCGCCGCCCTCGCCGAGCAGACCCGGGGCGTCGGCGTCGGCTGCCGGGACCTCGTCTATCTCCACGGCGACGTCGGCATCGGCGGCGGCGTGATCGCCAACGGCCAGTTGCTCGGCGGCCACCTGGGCTTCGGCGGCGAGGTCGGGCACATGATCGTCAACCCCGACAAGGGCCGTCTCTGCGGGTGCGGCTCGCTCGGCTGCCTGGAGGCGGAGGTCGGCGAGCGCGCCCTCCTTGAGGCCGCGGGCCGCTTCGGCCCCCAGGTCGGCAGGGACGCGGTCCGCGCCGTGGTCGACGCCGCAGACCGGGGCGACGTCGTCGCGCAGGCCGCGCTGAGCCGCGTCGGTGACTGGCTCGGCCTGGGCGTCGCCAACCTCGTCAATATCTTCAACCCCGAGATGGTGGTGTTCGGGGGCATGCTCAGGGAGATCTACCTCGGCTCCGCCGCCCAGGTCCGCAGCCGTCTCGCCCTCGACGCCCTGCCTCCGTCCCGCGAGCACCTGCGCCTGCGCACCTCGGCCCTCGGCGATGACGCCACCCTGGTCGGCGCCGCCGAACTGGCCTTCTCCCAGGTCCTCGCCGACCCCCTGGAAGTCCTCGCCCGCGCCGGATCCTGACCGCTTCCGGCCTGTCCGGGCCGGGTTTCGACACGATCATCTGTGAGCGGGCCGAGAGGTTCTTGCGAACCCCCCGCTCGGCGGTCTCGCGCGCCCGAAGGCGAGACGGGAAACGGCAACGCGCCGGACCGCGAGATGTCGCCCCGTCGGCACCCGGGGCCGTGGGTGCCGACGGTGTCGCGGGTGTTACTTGACGAGACCGGCGACCAGGTGGCGCAGCTCGATGTGGCCCGCCTTGAGTTCGGCGACGTCACCTTCGACACGCTTCATCGAGAGCTCCAGGTTGCCGACGGAGCGCTTGACCACGGAGATCTCCTCGCGGAGCTCGGCGTGACCGGTTCGCATCTCGGCGCGGAGCTCGTCCTGCCCTACCCGGAGTTTGTCCAGCTCCGTACGGAAGCCGTCCATGTCGGTACGGAAGCCGTCCATGTCGGTACGGAAGCCGTCCATGTCCGAGCGGAGGCCGTCCATGTCCGAACGGAGCCCGGTCATCTCCGCCCGGAGTTCCGTCGTCACCGTTCGCAGGTCGTTCAGAACCTCGAAGATTCCTGCGTTGATCACCTTGCTCTCCTCGTTCTGCAGGCGGAGCTTGGCGACGTCGGTCTCCAGGACGCGCATGCGGATATCTGTTGTGTCCAATTTGTCTTCTCCTTGCCGTCATACCAGCGGGGGGACCGGGCCTGCTTCCGTGGCGTGGAGGGCGCCCACGGGTAGGTGCTCAGGCGGCGTCGCCAGATTACTCAATGTCACGAGTGCGTCGCCACTCGTGGTCGCATTTCGGGGGAGGCGCCCGCGCCGGGCCGGGATGAGGACCGCACTCCGTGGGGGATGGCGTGCGACGGATGGAAAAGAGCAACCACCCGTCGCACGCCCGTGGGGCGGCGGCGGGTGGTTGCCGGATGGAGGGGTCAGGAGACCTTGGATTTGGGGGCGGAGAAGGTGTTGCAGGCGCCGGGGGCCTCCTGGCGGAAGCCTCGGGTCAGCCAGTAGGCGATGTTGGCGGCCTTACCGTGGCTGGCCGTGCTGTAGGCGGCGTTCATGACGTACCTGAAGTCCGACTCGCGACGGCCGAGGGAGCGCCAGACGCTGCCGATGAAGACTCCGCTCAGGCACTCGGCCTGGAGTTCGACCTTGCGGATCGCGGCCAGGGCCTCCTTGTTGCTCTTGTACTTCACGGAGGACACGGCGCGCCAGATCCCGGAGAGATGCTGGACGTGGTGGCCGTACTCGTGGGCCATCACCTGGAACAGGAAGAGATCGGTCACATCGGCGAGGATGCCCTTGCTCAGGTAAAAAGTGATCTTATTGTTCTTGTGGCAGTAGATCGCCTGGGCGCCGTCGGGGAACTTGCCGCAGCCGGTCGGGACGCCGATGCGCGGGGTCACCGCGAACCCGGGCTTGGAGAAGGGGAGTCCCGCCTTGGAGAACTGGTGTTCCCAGCTCCTGTTGAGGCAGTCGAGGACGAAGTCGAGATAGGACTCTGCCGATTCGAGGTCGTCGTTGTAGACCGGCTGCTCCTGGCAGCTCTCCTCGTCGAGCTTGCCCGACTTGTAGATCGGGTTGGCGACGAGGGCGGTCTTGCCCTTGGGTACCGGCCTGACCTGCTCGGTGGGGACCGCACTCGCCGTACCGGCGAACAGCAGGCTCGCCAGAACGCCGGAGAGCAGTGTGATAAGGGGGGTACGCATGATCCTGAACCCTATGGGAGGCAAAACACCGGGTAAAGCTGTTATGCGGTCACACTCTGGGAGTACGGTCAGGTGCGGCGGGCCCGGGTGGGTTTCGTGCTGCTTCCTTCGGGACCGACAGGCTGTCAGGCGACCCGGCCCGTGGGGGCGGTCCAGGTGTTGCAGCCGGAGGGGGAGCCGGAGTTGAAGCCGCGCTCCATCCAGTAGGCCTGGCTACGGCCCTTGCCGTGGTCGTTCTTGGGCCAGTTCTTGTGACCGTTGGCGCTGACCCAGCTGACCATCGCCTCCCACTGAGCCTGCTCGACCGGCAGGTTGCCGGCGATCTGGCGCAGGAAGGCGGAGCCCAGGCAATCGGCCTGCAGTTCGAGGCGGCGGGAGAAGGCCAGCTTGGTCGCCGACTTGGCGCGCCAGACGCTGGTGGCGTAGTAGTCCATGATGCCCGCCAGTTGCTGCACGTGATGGCCGTACTCGTGGGCGATGAACTGGGCGTGGTTGGCCGGGTAGGGGTTCTTCAGGACCTCGCGGGTGACGCCGATGTAGATGGTGCGGTTGCTGGAGCAGTACAGCCCGCCGGCGCTGCTGGGCCACCGGCCGCAGGGAGTGTTCACCTTGGTGGTGGAGAAACGTAGCTTGGGGTGGGAGAACGCCAGTTTGGTCTTCCTGAACTGGGTCTTCCAGGCCCGGTTCAGGCAGTTGACCATCCTTTGCACGAAGATCCGGTAGGAGGCCGCGCTCCCCGCGCGGATCTGGCCGGCCTGGCAGTTCATGGTGGGCAGGGTGCCGGTGCGGTAGAGAGGACTGGACGTCGCGGCAGTGCGGCCCCCGGGGAGTGCCCGCCTGCCGGTGGCCGCGGTCGAACCCGGTGTCGTTCCGGTGAGCGGCGTGACCTGCTGCGAGACTGAGGTCACGACGTCCGGTGAGGTGGAGGCGTTGGCCGTTTCCACCCCTGCTACCAGGGCAAACGTCAACGAGGCGGCAACAAGAGGTGAAAGTTGCTTAAAGGGAAGAGTTTTCATGGTGGGGCAAAGATTATTGCAAGTGTGGATAAAACGTGCAGAATCGCCGCTCCTGAGGGTTGCGCCCCTCAGTCGAACTAGACTCGTCGTGACGGTGACTGGACAGAGGGGATGATTCCGTGAGCGAGCGGACCGGGCAGCCTGGAAGTCTTCTGGAGTCGGTCAAGGGGCCAGGGGACCTCAAGCTGCTGGCGGTGGACGAGCTGCCACTGCTCGCAGGCGAGATCAGAGACCTTCTGATCGCCTCCACGGCTCGCAGCGGCGGCCACCTCGGCCCCAACCTGGGTGTCGTCGAGCTGACGATCGCGATGCACCGGGTCTTCGAGTCGCCGCGTGACCGGATCCTGTGGGACACCGGTCACCAGGCCTATGTCCACAAGATGCTCACCGGCAGGGCCGGGCAGTTCGACACGCTCCGCCAGGAGGGCGGCCTGTCGGGCTACCCCAGCCAGGCCGAGTCCGAGCACGACGTCATCGAGAACTCCCACGCCTCGACCGCGCTGTCGTACGCCGACGGCCTGGCCAAGGCGTACCGGCTGCGGGGCGAGGAGGAGCGCACGGTCGTCGCGGTGATCGGAGACGGGGCGCTCACCGGTGGCATGGCCTGGGAGGCGCTCAACAACATCGCGGCGCGCAAGGACCTGCCACTGATCATCGTGGTCAACGACAACGGCCGCTCCTACTCGCCGACCATCGGCGGGCTCGCCTCCCACCTGGCCTCACTGCGCACCACCCAGCGCTACGAGGACATGCTCGACTTCGTCAAGGACAGCCTGAACAGGGTGCCGGTGGTCGGGGCCCCCGTCTACGACGCCCTGCACGGCGTCAAGAAGGGTCTCAAGGACGTCCTGGCCCCGCAGGTCATGTTCGAGGACCTCGGCCTGAAGTACATCGGGCTGGTCGACGGCCACGACGAGCAGGCGGTGGAGTCAGCGCTGCGCAGGGCCAGGGACTTCCGCCGCCCGGTCATCGTGCATGTGCTCACCAAGAAGGGCTTCGGCTACTCCCCGGCGGAGAACCACGACGAGGACTGCTTCCACTCGCCGGGCGTCTTCGACCCGCTGACCGGCGAGGAGAAGCCGAAACCGCACGGCTGGACCAACGTCTTCGGCCAGGAGATGGTGCGCCTGGGCGCCGAGCGTCAGGACATCGTGGCGATCACCGCCGCGATGCTCGGCCCGACCGGCCTGATCCCGTTCTCCGAGGCATATCCCGACCGCCTCTACGACGTCGGCATCGCCGAGCAGCACGCCCTGACCAGCGCCGCGGGCCTGGCGCTCGGCGGCCTGCACCCGGTGGTGGCCGTCTACGCGACCTTCCTGAACCGGGCCTTCGACCAGCTCCTGATGGACGTCGCCCTGCACCGCCTCCCTGTCACGGTCGTGCTCGACCGGGCGGGCGTCACCGGCGACGACGGCGCCAGCCACAACGGCATGTGGGACCTGTCGATCCTGCAGGTCGTCCCCGGCCTGTCGATCGCGGTTCCCCGCGACGAGCCCCGGCTGCGCGAACTGCTGGCCGAGGCCGTGAAGGTCGACGACGGCCCGACGGTGCTGCGCTACCCCAAGGGCCCGGTGGCAGTCGAGATCGAGGCGGTCGGCCGCCTCGGCGAGATGGACGTGCTGCGCGGGGGCGACGCCGACGTGCTGTTCGTCTCCGTGGGGCCGATGGCCGAGCTGTGCCTGGAGGCTGCCGACCTGCTCGACGCCCAGGGGATCTCCGCCACGGTGGTCGACCCGCGCTGGGTCAAGCCGCTGGACGAGGCCCTGGTGGCGGCCGCCCGCGACCACAAGCTGGTCGTGGTCGTCGAGGACAGCAGCAGGGTGGGCGGTGTGGGTGACGCGGTCGCCCGCCTGCTGCGCGACGCCGACATCGACGTCCCGGTTCGTACCTACGGCATCCCGCGGCGCTTCCTCGACCACGCCAAGCGTGCGAAGATCCTCAGCGAGATCGGTCTGACCTCGCAGGACATCGCCCGGCAGGTCACCGAGGCGATCGCGAAGCGCTCTCCGGCCCTGGAGAACGAGCCGGCCGGCTGACCGCCTCCTCTTCCGAACATCCTCGGCTCCGCCGTTCAGGCGGTGATCCGCTGGGCATGACCTGATGCGTCGGCAAGGGTGACCACCGGCGCATCAGGAGGGGTCGTGGGTGTTCTTCGCGTCAAGTCGGTGGAGCAGTCGATCTCGGACACCGAGGCACCGGAACACCGGTTGCGCAAGGATCTCAGCGCGCTGGACCTCACGGTCTTCGGTATCGGCGTCATCGTGGGCACCGGCATCTTCGTGCTCACCGGCCGGGTCGCCAGGGAGACGGCGGGGCCCGCGGTGGCGCTGTCCTTCGTGGCCGCCGGGATCGTCTGCGCGCTGGCGGCGCTCTGCTACGCCGAGTTCGCCTCCACGGTCCCGGTGGCCGGGTCCGCCTACACCTTCGCCTTCGCCACCCTGGGCGAACTGCCCGCCTGGATCATCGGCTGGGACCTGACGCTGGAGATGATGCTCGGCGCCGCGGTCGTCGCGGTCGGCTGGTCGGGGTACCTGACCTCACTGCTGGCGGCCCTGGGGGTCCCGCTGCCCGGCGTGATCGCGGGGGAGGGGGCGCTGTTCAACCTGCCCGCCGCGCTGGTCGTGCTGCTGCTCACCGGGATCCTGGTCCTCGGGATCAAACTGTCGTCCCGGTTCAACCTGATCATCGTCACGATCAAGCTCGCGGTGATCCTGCTGGTCGTGGTGGCGGGACTGTTCTTCGTCAGGGGCGCCAACTACTCGCCGTTCGTCCCGCCGTCCAAGGCGACCCCCGCGGTGGAGGGACTGGCCGCGCCGCTGATCCAGGTACTGTTCGGGATCACCCCGGTCGCGTACGGGGTGCTGGGCATCTTCAGCGCCGCGGCGATCGTGTTCTTCGCCTACATCGGCTTCGACGTGGTCGCCACCGCCGCCGAGGAGACCCGCGACCCGCAGCGGGACCTGCCCATCGGCATCCTGTCCTCACTAGGTGTCTGCACCGTGCTCTACGTCGCGGTCTCGCTGGTCGTGGTCGGCATGCAGCCCTACCGTCAGCTCAGCGAGGCGGCGCCGCTGGCCGACGCGTTCAAGGCCGTTGGCCAGACCTGGGCCGCGGCGCTGATCAGCGCCGGCGCGCTGGTCGGCCTGACGGCCGTCGTGATGATCCTCATGCTGGGCATGTCACGGGTGATGTTCGCCATGTGCCGCGACGAACTGCTGCCAAGCGGGCTGGCCAAGGTCCACCCGAAATACCGCACGCCGTACGTCATCACCATCATCATGGGGGTCGTCGTCGCGGCCCTGGCCGGGCTGGTGCCGCTGTCCACGATCGCCGAACTGGTCAACATCGGCACGCTCTTCGCGTTCGCGGTGGTCTCGATCGCGGTGGTCGTCCTCCGCCGCACCCGTCCCGACCTGCCCCGCTCCTTCCGTACCCCGCTGGTGCCGCTGGTGCCGCTGCTGTCGGTGCTCGCCTGCCTCTACCTGATGCTCAACCTGCCGGTGGAGACCTGGATCAGGTTCGGGGCGTGGATGTTGCTCGGACTCCTGATCTACGCCGGCTACGGCTACCGGCACAGCAGGCTGTCGGAGCGGCGGCGGGCAGCGACCCGGTAACGCGGCCCCCCGTCCCGCGACGGTCGCGAGACGGGGGGCCACACCGGGAAAGGGGTGCGTCAGGCGGGCACCGAGGCCACGCCCGGCGGCAGGAAGCGCACCTCGGAGATCCCCTCGCGGTCGAGGTAGGGGGTGATGCCGCCCAGGTGGAACGGCCACCCCGCACCGAGGATCATGCACAGGTCGATGTCCTGGGGAGCGGAGACCACACCCTCGTCGAGCATGAGACGGATCTCCTCGTCCAGGGCCCGCAGCGCCCGCAGCCGGACCTGTTCGGCCGTGGACGGTGCGGTGCCCCCGGCGAAGAGGGCCACCGCCTCGGGGTCCAGGGAGAAGTCCGGCGCGTAGACACCCGGCTTGCCCGCCGCGACCAGCCGGGCCAGGTTCTCCGACACCCCGTAGCGGGACGGGAACGCCTCGTGCATCGTCTCGGCGACGTGCAGGGCCACGGCCGGACCGACGAGCTGCAGCAGCGCGAACGGGGTCATCGGCAGGCCGAGCCCGTCCAGCGCGTGGTCGGCGAGCTCCAGCGGGGTACCCTCGTCAACGGCGCCGATGACCTCGCCCATGAAGCGGGTCAGCAGGCGGTTGACCACGAACGCGGGCGCGTCCTTGACCAGCACCGACGACTTCTTCAGCGACCGGCCGACGGCGAAGGCCGTGGCGAGCGTCGCGTCGTCCGTCCGCTCCCCTCGGACGATCTCCAGCAGCGGCATCACCGCGACCGGGTTGAAGAAGTGGAAGCCCACGACGCGCTCGGGGTGCCGGAGCCCCGAGGCCATCTCGGTCAGCGAGAGCGAGGAGGTGTTCGTGGCCAGCACGCACTCGGCGGAGACGACCGCCTCCACCTCGGCGAACACCTTCTGCTTGACCTTCATGTCCTCGAACACGGCCTCGATGACGAAGTCGGCGTCGGCGAACGCGTCCTTGGTCAGCGAGCCGGTCACCAGGGCCCTGAGCCGGTTGGCCTGGTCGCCGGAGACGCGGCCCTTGGCCAGCAGCTTGTCGATCTCGGCGTGCACGTAGCCCACGCCCTTGTCCAGCCGGGCCTGGTCCAGGTCGGTCAGCACGACCGGGACCTCCAGGCGGCGGGCGAACAGCAGTGCCATCTGCGAGGCCATCAGGCCCGCGCCGACGACGCCGACCTTGGTGACCTTGCGGGCCAGTGCCGCCTCCGGGGCTCCGGCGGGCTTCTTGGCCCGGCGCTGCACCAGGTCGAAGGCGTACAGGCCGGCGCGGAGCTCGTCGCCCATGAGGAGGTCGGCCAGTGCCTGGTCCTCGGCGGCGAAGCCCTCGTCGCGGGTGGCGGTGCGGGCCAGCTCGAGGAGCTCCAGCGCCCGGTACGGGGCGGGGGAGGCGCCGTGCAGCTTCATGTCGAGCAGGAAGCGGGCGTCGGAGACGGTCTTGGACCAGTCCTCGGCGGTGTGGTCGGCGCGGGAGACGGTGACGTCGCCGCGCAGCACCGCCGAGGCCCAGCGCAGCGACTCCTCAAGGAAGTCGGCGGGTTCGAACATCGCGTCGGCGACGCCCAGCCCGAACGCCTCCCTGCCCTTGATCATGCGGTTCTGCGAGAGCGGGTTGTCGATGATGAGCTTGACGGCCGCGGCCGGCCCGATCAGGCGGGGCAGCAGCTGGGTGCCGCCCCAGCCGGGGACCAGGCCGAGGAAGCACTCCGGCAGCGCCACGGCGGGCACACCGGCGGAGATGGTCCGGTAGGTGCAGTGCAGTGCGATCTCCAGACCGCCGCCCATGGCCGCGCCGTTGACGAACGCGAACGACGGCACGTCCAGCTCGCCGAGGCGGCGGAACACCTCGTGGCCCAGCCGGCCGATCTGTAGCGCCTGGTCCCGTTCCGAGACCAGCGCGGCGCCCTTGAGGTCGGCGCCGACGGCGAAGACGAACGGTTTGCCGACGACGCCCACGGCCGCCAGGTCGCCGCGCCCGGCGATCGCGTCCAGGGCCTCGCCCAGCGAGGCCAGCCCCCCGGGGCCGAACGTCGACGGCTTGGTGTGGTCGAAGCCGTTGTCCAGCGTGATCAGGGCCATGGTGCCCGCCCCCCGGGGCAGCTCCACGTCGCGAACCGTCGCGCGGGTGACGATCTCGTCGGCGAAGAGTTCCTTGATGTCCGTCACTTGTTACCTTCCCAGCTGAGGTTCTCCCAGATGACCGTTCCACCCATGCCCAGGCCGACGCACATCGTGGTCATGCCGTAGCGGACGTCGGGGCGCTCGCCGAACTCGCGGGCGAGCTGCGTCATCAGGCGCACCCCGGAGGAGGCCAGCGGGTGGCCGAAGGCGATGGCGCCGCCGTAGGGGTTCACCCGGGCGTCGTCGTCGGCGATGCCGAAGTGCTCGAGGAACGCCAGCACCTGCACGGCGAAGGCCTCGTTGATCTCGAACAGTCCCATGTCGGAGATGGAGAGCCCGGCCAGGCGCAGCGCCCTTTCCGTGGACGGGATCGGCCCGACCCCCATGACCTCCGGGTCCACGCCGGCGAAGGCATAGGAGACCAGGCGCATCTTCGGGGCGAGGCCGAGCTCCTCGGCGACGTCGGCGGCGGCCACCACACAGCCGGTGGCGCCGTCGTTGATACCGGAGGCGTTGCCCGCGGTGACCCGGCCGTGCGGGCGGAACGGGGTCTTCAGTGCGGCCAGCCCCTCCAGCGTGGTGCCGGGGCGGGGAGCCTCGTCGGCGCCTGCCAGCCCCCAGCCCTTCTCGGCGGACCTGGTCGCCATCGGGACCAGGTCCGGCTGGATCCGGCCGTCGGCGTAGGCCTTGGCGACCTTCTCCTGGGAGGCGAGGGCGAAGGCGTCCGCGCGCTCCTTGGTGATGGAGGGGTAGCGGTCGTGCAGGTTCTCGGCGGTCATGCCCATGACGAGGGCGGAGCCGTCCACGAGTTGCTCGGCCAGGAAACGAGGGTTGGGATCGACGCCCTCGCCCATGGGGTGGCGGCCCATGTGCTCGACGCCGCCGGCGATGGCGACGTCGTAGGCACCGAAGGCGATGCCTCCGGCGACCGAGGTCACCGCGGTCATCGCGCCGGCGCACATGCGGTCGATCGAATAGCCGGGCACGCTCTTGGGCAGCCCGGCCAGTATCGCGGCGGAGCGGCCGAGAGTCAGGCCCTGGTCGCCGATCTGCGTGGTGGCCGCGATGGCCACCTCGTCGACGCGCTCGGGAGGCAGATTCGGGTTACGCCGGATCAGCTCGCGGATGACGCGGATCACCAGGTCGTCGGCGCGTGTCTCGGCGTACAGGCCCTTGGGGCCCGACCTGCCGAAGGGTGTGCGCACACCGTCGACGAATACGACGTCACGAGACGAAGGCACGGGGTTCGCTCCTCGTTGCTGGATGGCTTCCCCCCTATGCTACTCGCGGGTAACAACGCTTGGTGCGGCCGGTCCCGTGCGAGGTGGGTAAGTTGTTCCCCAAGGTGCGCGGTCCGGTGCGGCACAGCCCGGATGCGGGACGGCGACAACTCTGACAGACTTTGGAAAACGCTTTCCGGGAGGTTGTCGGTGGTCACGCTTGAGGATGTCGCCCGGCACGCGGGCGTCTCGCTCGCCACGGCGTCACGGGTGCTCAACGGCAGCACCAGACAGGTGGGCGCATCCCTGCGGGTCAAGGTGGAGCTGGCCGCCGCCCAGCTGGGATACCGCACCAACGTGGCCGCGCAGACCCTCGCCAGGGGGGCCAGCAACGTGATCGGCCTGGTCGTTCACGATCTCACCGACCCCTACTTCGCCGCGATCGCCGACGGGGCCATGCGGGTCGCGGAGAACCAGGGGCTGATGGTCATGATCGGCACCACGCACCGCGACCCCCAGCGGGAGATCGCCTATGTCTCGACGCTGAACGCGCAGCGGGTCCGCGCGGTGCTGCTGGTCGGCTCCCGGGTCGCCGACGAGCAGCTGACCCGGCGGCTCCGCGAGGAGCTCGACCGCTACCGGGAGACCGGCGGCCGGGTGGCCTGCGTGGGCCAGGATCTGCTCGGGGTCGACACGGTGGTGCCGGACAACCGCCTGGGCGCCGCCACGCTGGCCCGCGCCCTCGCCGGGCTGGGGCACCGGAGCTTCGCCGTCCTCGCCGGGCCCGACCGGCTGATCGCCCCCATGGACCGGGTGGCCGGGTTCGCCGGCGCGCTCGAAGAGCTCGGCCTGCCCGCGCCGCTTGTCCTGCACAGCTCCTTCGACAGGGAGGGCGGCTACGCGGCGGCCACCCAGGTGTCCGGGGTCACCTGTGTCTTCGCCGTCACCGACGTGATGGCGGTAGGTGCCCTGGCCGCCTTCAGGGACCGGGGCATCCGCGTCCCCGAGGACGTCTCGGTGGCGGGTTTCGACGACATCTCCACCCTGCGCGACCTGGTTCCCTCGCTGTCCACGGTGCGGCTGCCGCTCGCGGAGATGGGGGCCCGCGCGCTGGAGATGGCCCTCGCCCCGGACGAGGGGACCGGGGCCCAGGTCGTGACCGGCGAGGTGATCCTCCGCGAGAGCACCCGCGCTCTGGGGTGAGGCCGCCTCGGCCTGCCCACCTCCGCCGCCACGTCATGGCGGCGGGCCCGGCCCCTGCGGGGTCCGGGCCCGCCGCGTCGTGGGGGAAGCTCGAAAGGGGGAGCCGGGGGGATCGGGACAGGCGGTCAGCGGACGCCGGAGATCGGTCTTCCCTGCTCGTTGACCGGCGGGACGATGATCTGACCGCGCAACCAGCGGATCGTCCGGATGACTCCGTCTCCGTAGCCGGGGGAGTGCTGGCGGCCCCGGCCGAGCTGTCGCGACACGTCCTCGGCCGCGCTCTCCTCCATGCCGAGGTTGAGTCCGGTCGGCCCGTGGATGGGGCGCGGCGTGTTACGGACCGGTGACTTCCTGCGGGTGCCGAGCACCCACTCGCACACGGCGATGGTCCCGGAGCACCATTCCTTCTCCCACTCGCCCGCCGCGTTCGGCCGGCCCGCATGGGCCAGCTCGGCGATCCGGCCTATCTCGGCCTCGGTGCGCAGGATCACGCCGCGGCCGCCGACCAGGTGTCCCCAGCCTTCCGAGGATCGGCGGCCGGGGATCGGCAACCCGTCCTTGACGCCGATCAGCCAGTTCAGGGTGCTGATGACCCCGTCGGCGGGGACGACCCGGCCCTCGCGCGGAACCCGCTCGGCGGCGTCGATCTCCGCACGGGCCTCGGCGAGGGTGGGCGGGGACCCCGACGCCGGGCGGCCGCTGATCGGCGCCTGCTCACGCCGGCCCAGGGCCCAGAGGATCGCCTCCCCCTGGCCGGAAGGGGCCGAGTCGGGGTTGGCGGCCTCCCACTCCCTGATCGCTTCCAGTACGGCAAGGACATGTTCCGGCGGCCGCTGTATGGCGGGGCTGGCTTCGCTTTCTGCGGTCGTCATACCCCTACCGTACGAGCAGCCGCCAGGTCACTTCACCGTGAAGCGGTAATCCGGGCCCCGCGAACGCGGTTTCCTTCGATTGGAACGCTCCTGTCGTCTCGGATTCCGTTCCGCGGGCCCGCGTGTCACTCTCCGACGAGCTCGGCGAACGAGGACCGCACCCTGGCCAGGATCTCGTCCGGGTCGGCGGCCCACACGTCGGCGTTGAAGATCTCCACCTCGATGTCCCCCGAGTAGCCCGCCGCGGCCACCGCCTCGGTCAGTGGTGCGAAGTCGATCACGCCTTCGCCCATCACTCCCCGGCCGAGCAGCACGTCGGCGGGGAGCGGAGACAGGAAGTCGCACACCTGGTAGCTCGCGATCCGCCCCGAGGCCCTGGCGATCTGCTCCAGGACGTTCGGATCCCACCACACGTGGAAGGTGTCGACGACGACGCCCACCTGCTCGGGAGGGTGCTGCTCGGCCAGGTCGAGGGCCTGGCCCAGGGTGGACAGCACGGCCCGGTCGGCGCAGTACATCGGGTGCAGCGGTTCGAGGGCCAGTCTCACCCCGCGCTCGCCCGCGTACGGGGCCAGCACGGCCAGCGCCTCGGCGACCCGCTCCCGCGCGGCGGGCAGGTCGCGGGAGATCGCGCCCAGCGGCCTGCCGGGCACCACGCCCGGCAGGCCGCCGACCACCATGACCAGGCAGGCGGCGTCCAGCTCGGCGGCCTCGTCGATCGCCCTGCGGTTGTCGTCCAGGGCCTGCGCATCGCCGGAGGTGAGGAAGCCGCCCCGGCAGAGCGACGAGACCCGCAGCCCGGAGTCCGCGACGAGTTCGACGGTCTCCTTCAGGCCCTGCGCGGCGACGTCCTGGCGCCACAGGCCGATGGCCTCGACACCGTGCCGCACGCACCCGTCGACGGCCTCGGCCACCGACCAGCGCCTCGTGGTCCACTGGTTCAGCGAGAAACGGCTCTTCGCCCGTGCCCTCACCGGCCGTTCACCGCCAGCAGGGAGCGCATCCGGAAGACCGCCAGCTCGGGGTCGGCCAGCAGACCGGCCCTGTCGGCCAGGCGGAACACCTCGGCCAGGTGGGGCAGGGAGCGGGCCGCCTGGGCGCCGTTGACCATGCTGAAGGCGTCCTGGTGGCCGTTGAGCCAGGCCAGGAAGACGATGCCCGTCTTGTAGTTGTACGTCGGGGCTTCGAAGATCTTCCGGGAGAGCGGGACCGTGGGGCCCATGATCTCGTCGTACCGTCCGAGGTCGCCCGCGTCGAGTGCGTGCAGGGCCGAGGCGGCGGCGGGGGCGATCGCGTCGAAGATGCCCAGCAGCGCGTGGCTGCCCGACCTGATCAGCGAGGGGTAGTTGAAGTCGTCGCCGGTGTAGAGTTTGACGCCTTCGGGCAGCGCCTCACGCAGCCCGATCTCGTGCTCGGCGTCCAGCAGCGAGACCTTGACCCCGTCCACCCTCGCCGCGTGGTCGTGGATCAGCGACAGGAACGACGCGGTGGCCTCGGCGACGTCCCGCGAGCCCCAGTAGCCCGCCAGCAGCGGGTCGAACATCTCGCCCAGCCAGTGCAGGATCACCGGGCGATCGGCCTGGGAGAGCAGCTCGCCGTAGACCCGGTGGTAGTCCTCCGGGCCCCGCGCGATCGCGGCCAGTTGCCGGCTCGCCATCACGACGACCCCGGCGCCCGCGTCCCGCACGGTCTCGATCTGCTCGGCGTAGGCCGCCACGACCTCCCGCAGGGTCCGGGCGTCCGGCGCCTGGTCGGTGCCCGCGCCACAGGCCACCAGCGCCGCCGGGTCGCCGAAGGCCTTCGCCTCGGTGGCGCTGCGCCGGATCAGCTCGCGGGTGGCCGCCCAGTCAAGGCCCATGTTGCGCTGCGCGGTGTCCATGGCGTCGGCGACCCGCAGCCCGTGGGACCACAGATGGTGGCGGAAGCGCAGGGTGGCGTCCCAGTCGACGGCGGCCCGGGAGCCCGGGGTGTTGTCGCCGAGCGGGTCGGCGACCACGTGGGCGGCGGCGTAGACGGTGCGGCTCCGGGCGGGCCCCCCGGGCCTGACCCAGGTGACCGGCTCGCGCAGGACGTGCTCCCCGCCCGGGAGGGCGATCCTCATCACGGCTCCACCGGCAGGCGGCGGCCCTCCGCGGAGGAGCGCAGGCCCAGCTCGGCGATGCGGACACCGCGCGCGCCGGAGGCGAAGTCGTAGGGGAACGGCGCGTCCTCGACCACGTGGCGGACGAACCGCTCCCACTGGACCTTGAACCCGTTGTCGAACTCCTCGTTGTCGGGCACCTCCTGCCAGCCGTCCCTGAAGCGGGCGCCCGCGGGCAGGTCGGGGTTCCAGACCGGTTTGGGAGTGGCGGCACGGTGCTGGACGCGGCAGTCGCGCAGGCCCGCGACGGCACTGCCGTGCGTGCCGTCCACCTGGAACTCCACCAGCTCGTCGCGGTTCACCCTGACGTTCCAGGAGGAGTTGATCTGCGCGATGACCCCGCCCTCCAGCTCGAACACCCCGTAGGCGGCGTCGTCGGCGGTGGCCCGGTAGGTCTCGCCCCGCTCGTCCACCCGCTCGGGGATGTGGGTGACGGCCTGGGCGTAGACGGAGGTGATCCGGCCGAACAGGTTCTCCAGCACGTACGCCCAGTGCGGGAACATGTCGAGGACGATGCCGCCGCCGTCCTCAACGCGGTAGTTCCACGATGGGCGCTGGGCGGCCTGCCAGTCGCCCTCGAACACCCAGTAGCCGAACTCGCCGCGGACCGAAAGGACGCGGCCGAAGAAGCCGCCGTCGATCAGGCGCCTGAGCTTGAGCAGGCCCGGCAGGAAGAGCTTGTCCTGCACGACGCCGTTCTTCACGCCCCTGGCGGTCGCGGCCTCGGCCAGTGCCAGCGCGTCCTGGGACGTCTCGGCCGTCGGTTTCTCCGCGTAGACGTGCTTGCCCGCCTCGATCGCCTTGAGCACCGACTTCACCCGGGCCTGGGTGACCTGAGAGTCGAAGTAGATCAGATTGTCGTCGTCGGCGAGGGCGGTGTCGAGGTCCGTGGTCCAGTCGGCGATGCCGTGCTCCGCCGAGAGTCTCTGCAGCTTCTCGGCGGACCGGCCGACCAGGACCGGCCTGAGCAGGACCTGGCCGCCGTCCGACAGTGTCACACCGCCCTGCTCGTTGATCGCCAGGACCGATCGGACCAGGTGCTGGCGGTAGCCCATGCGACCGGTGACACCGTTCATCACGATGCCGATGCTTTGCGGGGACATCTTCTCCGACCTCCTATGGAAAGCGCTTTCCGTGCCACGGTACGACAGTCGCCGCACCTGCTGCAAGCGCCCGTCAGGGGCGGAGGGGGGCGGGGGGCGCGTCCGGGGAAGCCGGCGGCCCGGGTCCTGCCCCAAAAGGAAGTCCACCGGTCACCGGAACTTCGCCGGGTGTTCGCGCGAAAAAGCCAGGTATCCAAATCACCATAATTCATGTCATTGCAGATCAAGTGCGCCTGACCATGGATTGACGCAGTATCCGACCAAGCGCATCCTGACTCGTCGTCAAACCATGACATTTGCGTATTTGTCATGACTTGAGACGTTCCCCCTGTCCTCCCCTCGCGGCGCCCAGACCCCCCGGCTGGCCGAGGTGGAGCGACAGAAGGGGCCACTCGTGAAACGAGTCGTCACCGCGGCTTTCGCTGCCCTAACGGCAATTCTCATCACTTTTTCCCTGACAGCCGGAACGGCTTCGGCGACCCCGCCGAACATTCCTTCGGCGGCCACCGCCGCCAGCAGGCTCGCGACGCTCACCGTCGCCGCGGAGACCAACCAGTCCTCCTATGACCGGTCGTTGTTCAACCACTGGATAACGATCAGTGGCACCTGCAACACCCGGGAGACGGTGCTCAAGAGGGACGGTGTCGGAGTGGTCGTCAACTCCAGCTGCGCACCGACCTCCGGCAGCTGGTACTCCCCGTTCGACGGTGCGACCTGGACCGCCGCCGGCGACGTCGACATCGACCACATGGTGCCGCTCGCCGAGGCCTGGCGCTCCGGCGCCTACGCCTGGACCAGCGCGCAGCGGCAGTCCTACGCCAACGACCTCGGCGGGCCCGAGCTGTGGGCGGTGACCGACAACGTCAACCAGGCCAAGGGCGACCAGGACCCGTCGACGTGGCAGCCGCCGCTGAGCTCGTTCAGGTGCACCTACGCCAGGGCGTGGATCCAGGTGAAGTACTACTGGAAGCTGACGCTGCAGAGCTCGGAGAAGAGCGCCCTGCAGAGCATGCTCGCGACCTGCTGAGCGTTCCGTCTCCCTGTGCGGGACCTGTTCCCGCACAGGGACCGGCGTCGCCCCAATGATCTACTTTGTAAAGGGCGTCGGTCGGTTCGTCAGACCTGGCCCTTGAGCTCCAGGCGGAGCAGGGCCTTGGCGATCGGGTGGGCGGTCAGCCCGATCTGCCACTCGCGGGCGCCCAGCTCGCGCAGCCGGGCGGCGACGGTCCCGTCGTCGATGACGGCCGGCGGTTCCCAGGTCAGGCGGCGTACGGCGTCCGGCTGGATCAGGTTCTCCGCGGGCATGTGGTGCTCGTCGGCGAGCGCGGCGACCACGGTCCTGGCCGCGGCCAACCGCCGGGCGGCCACCGGATCGCGGTCCATCCACCGGTTGGCCGGCGGGGGCCCGTCGCCGGGGGTGCTGGGCTGCGGCAGCTCCGAGTCGGGCAGCGAGCGGGCGGTGCCGATCGCGGCCAGCCAGTCGCGCAGGTGCCGCCGGGCACTGCGGCCGGTGAAGGGAGGGATCTCGGTGAGCGCCTTGGTGGTGCGGGGCAACTCCAGGGCGGCGGTGACGATCGCCGAGTCGGGCAGCACACGGCCGGGGGCGACGTCGGACTCGCGGGCGAGCCCGTCGCGGAGCGTCCACAGTTCCCGTACCACCGCCAGCCCGCGCAGCGAGCGGACCTTGTGGATTCCGGAGGTGCGCCGCCACGGGTCGGAGCGCGGGGCGGGCGCCTTGTGCGCGAGCACGGAGGCGAACTCCTCCTGCGCCCACGCCAGCTTGCCGCTGGACCTCAGCTCCTCGTACAGGACGTCGCGGAGCTCGATCAGGACCTCGACGTCGAGCGCGGCGTAGCGCAGCCAGTCCTCGGGGAGCGGGCGGGTCGACCAGTCGGCGGCCGAGTGCCCCTTCTCCAGCCTGAAACCCAGGACGTTCTCCACCATCAGCCCGAGACCGACCCGCTCGTAGCCGAGCAGCCGGCCGGCCAGCTCGGTGTCGAACAGTTCCCGCGGGTGGAAGCCCACCTCCGCGAGACACGGCAGGTCCTGAGAGGCGGCGTGGAGCACCACCTCCGCGCCGTCCAGTGCCGCGTCGAGCTCGGACAGGTCGGGGCAGCGGATGGGGTCGATCAGGGCGCTGCCCGCGCCGACGCGGCGCAGCTGTACCAGGTAGGCGCGGCCGCTGTAGCGGTAGCCCGAGGCGCGTTCGGCGTCGACGGCGACGGGGCCGGTGCCCTCGGCGAAGGCGCGCACCACGCGCGCGAGGGAGGCGGAGTCCTCGATGACGGGTGGGATTCCCTCACGAGGCTCCAGCAGTGGAATTACGGTCGTCTCATCGGTCACGTTCTGAAGGGCTCCGGATCCTCGCGACGGCGCGGCGGCAGCGCCGCCACATCGGGTGGCAGGGGTGGTATGCCCGCGGCAAGGCACATCAGATCGCACCAGGCGGCGACATGGCCGGAGAGGTCTTCCTGCAGCGGTGACCAGGACGCACGTAGTTCCAGCTCGGTGGTCACCGGGTCTTCGGCCTTGTTGCCGAAGCCCTCGGAGACCGCTCTGGTGACGGTGCCTCCGGCGGCGGCGTAGCCGGCGCCGTGCGCGTCGAGCGACTCGGTGAGCCAGCTCCACGCGACGGGGCCGAGCAGCGGGTCTTCGGTGATCTCAGGCTCCATGTCGGCCCGCACGTAGGCGACGAGCCGGAACTGGCCGTCCCAGCCGCGCTGGCCGTCCGGGTCGAAGAGCACGATGAGGCGGCCGATCGCGAGCTCGTCGTCGTCGCGGTACACCGACGCGCCGATCGCGGCCGAGTAGGGGGCCAGGCGCTGCGGCGCCGGAATGTCCTCCAGCTCGATCTCGGGTCTGACCTCCGCGGGGCGCATGCTCGCCACCGCACGCCTGAAGGCGGCGGGAGCGGGCGGCGCGTCACCGACGGTCATATCGGAAGCGTAGGTCGAAACTGATCGCATGGGGACCACTGGGGTATGTGTAGGAGCCATTGGAACCGATCAAGACGCTGCCGGCGGCCTGTGCAGGGCTGGGATGACCTCGCCGTGGGAGACTTGGGGGAGGAACGCGTGACCGCGTTCGGTGCCGGTCCGTTCCGGGTGTTCGGGCCGGCCGTGATCGGCGGGGCGGGATTGTCGTTCGGGAACCCGCACGCGGGCGCAGGAGGCACGGTGCTCACCGCGACGTTCGGGTGAACTCCACATGGTGGACATCGCACGGGCCTTTCGTCGGGTCGTGGTCCGACGTTGGCACGTCGCGCCGACATTTCCGCGCAGCGTGCTCGGCGTGTCCCCAAAGTGGTGCAGGAATCGATGCCGCGCGGTGACTTGGCGAACATTTGGACCAGCCGGGGGCCGACCCAGGATCACCGATGGGAGGAACTGTACCCGGAAACATGATCGCTTCGTGCCGTGCGGGCCATCCGGCTGGCGACAACATCGGATTTCAGTGGACGAAGCTCTCGAAACCGGTAAGACATTATCGTTGTCATCACTTGACGGTGCCAGGGTGGTGTGAGGTGCAATCTCATTGAATAACTGGTGATTTCGGGCTGATTTCGCCGGCCAGCGACCGTGGTGAGCCGACCGGTCACCGGGCATGGCACCCTGGTGGGGTGACTTCCGAGCCCGCCGACTCCGCTTTCCTGCGCGCCTGCCGCCGCCGGCCCGTATCCCACACACCGGTGTGGTTCATGCGCCAGGCGGGCCGCTCGCTGCCCGAGTACCGGGCGCTCCGCGAGGGGGTGCCGATGCTCACGGCCTGCGCCACCCCCGACCTGGTCGTGGAGATCACGATGCAGCCGGTCCGCCGCTACGGCGTGGACGCGGCCATCCTCTTCAGTGACATCGTCGTCCCGCTCAAGGCGATCGGCGTCGACCTCGACATCAAGCCCGGCATCGGCCCGGTGGTGGCCGAGCCGATCAGGGACGCCAGGGCGGCCGAGGCGCTGCGCCCGATCGAGCCGGGCGACGTCTCCTACATCACCGAGGCCGTCCAGGCGCTGACCAAGGAGCTGGGCGCGACCCCGCTCATCGGTTTCGCGGGTGCTCCCTTCACCCTGGCCTCCTACCTCATCGAGGGCGGCCCTTCCAAGAACCACGACCACACCAAGGCCATGATGTACGGCGAGCCGGGCCTCTGGCACGCCCTCATGGATCGGCTGACCGAGATCACCCTGGGGTTCCTGCGCGTGCAGCTCGCCGCGGGAGCCTCCGCCGTCCAGCTCTTCGACTCCTGGGTCGGCGCGGTGTCGCCCGACGACTACCGGGAGTTCGTCCTCCCCTACACCAGCCGGATCTTCGACGGCCTGGCCGGTCTGGACGTGCCGCGCATCCACTTCGGCGTCGGCACCGGAGAGCTGCTCGGCCTGCTCGGCGAGGCGGGGGCCGACGTGGTGGGCGTCGACTGGCGGGTACCGCTCGACGAGGCCGCCCGGAGGGTCGGCCCGGGCAAGGCGCTGCAGGGCAATCTGGACCCGGCGATCCTGCTCGCCCCGTGGGAGGTCGTGGAGCGCCGCGCGGGCGACATCCTCACCCGC
This sequence comes from Streptosporangium sp. NPDC049644, assembly GCF_040675205.1. Taxonomy (NCBI): domain Bacteria; kingdom Bacillati; phylum Actinomycetota; class Actinomycetes; order Streptosporangiales; family Streptosporangiaceae; genus Streptosporangium; species Streptosporangium sp. NPDC049644. The sequence goes on from NZ_JBFAOJ010000054.1 coordinate 36,006, forward strand.
GCGGCCAAGGCCGAGGGACACGTGTTCAACCTGGGGCACGGCGTGCTGCCGGGCACCGACCCCGACCAGCTGGCCCGCCTCACCGACTTCGTCCACGAGGCCTCCGCCCGCTGACCGCCCCCGGCGCCGGCGCACCGTCACCGCTCGCCCGGGACTAGGGACGCCCGTCCGCTCCCTCGGGCTCGTCGTCTCCCCGCGGATCACTCACGGGGAGAGGCTCCTCGTCGGGGTCGGGCTCCGGGTCCTCGGAGCCCACGGCGAGCGGCCGCTCCCCGTTCCGCCTGAGGCGGAGCAGGAAGGCGGTCAGCAGCCAGGCCGGGACGATCACGATCAGCCAGGGGAGCAGCACGCCCAGGAGCGTCAGGCCGTGCTTGACGGCGACGACGAAAGCCTGCCAGCCCGTCCGCAGACCGCCGAGGAAGCCGGCGGGCTCGTCGTCCTCCTTCTTCTGCACCACGGCCGCCGGGCCCACCAGGTTCAGCGTCAGCGTCGCCGCACTGGTCTGCGAGGCCAGGGTCTTCTGCCTGGCCTGCAGGGACTCCAGTTCGCTCTCGCGGTTGGAGACCTCACGCTCCACCTTGAGCACCTCACCGATGGTGTTGGCCCGCTTCAGCAGCGTGCGCAGGGAGTCGAGCGCGGCCTTGGCCGACTTCAAACGGCTCTCCACGTCGGCCACCTGCTCGGTGACGTCCTCGGTGTTCTGCCGGAGCGACTCGCGGGTGCCCAGCTCCCTGCCCAGGCGGTCGAGCGTGCCCGGGTAGTTCCCCGGCGGGATCTTGAAGACCAGCGTCGCGGAGCCCTCGCCGTCGGAGCGGGCGTCGGAGTTCTCCATGGCCAGGTAGCCGCCCACGGAGGTGACGATCTGCCGGGCCCGGTCGGCCGCCGCGGTGACCTCCTTCGCCCGGACCGTCATCTCCGCCGTGTAGACGATCGCCCGGTCCTGCGGGACGATCCTCACCTGGCCGGTCTGCGGGGAGCCGCCCTCGGCCTTGCTCGGGCCCTGGGGAACCGCCACGCGGTCCTGGCCGCCCGCCTGCGTGTCGGCCGCGGGTGCCGCTCCCTCGTAGGACGTAGACTGAAGGGAACCCCCGCCGCAGGCGGACACCAGAAGCGTCAGGCCCGTCAAGAGGACCGCCAGGCGCGGACCGTACCGGAATCTGCTCATGAATCTCATGACGGCGGGTGCGGTGGCGGAGTTCGGTGAGCGGCAGTCACGATGGCGTCACGTTCTGCGCGCCGTCGGGTCACGGGGAGGGCGGGGCGCCGAGGTGGGCGGCGGGACCGGGGAGGCGGACCGGTACGGTCAGGAGTCATGGAAGGCAACCGGAGACATGTGGTGGTCGTCGGCGGCGGGATCGCCGGCCTGGCCGCCGCGTGGCACCTGCGTCAGGGCGGCGAGAACCTGCGGGTGACCGTCCTCGAAGGCGCCTCGCGGGTCGGGGGCAAGCTGCACGCCACCGAGGTGGCGGGCGTCGCGGTGGACGTGGGGGCCGAGGCGATGCTCGCCCGGCGGCCCGAGGGCAAGGAACTGGCCAGGATGGTCGGGCTGGGCGAGGAGTTGCGGCTTCCCGGCACCACCCAGGCGGCCATCCTGACCCGGGGCGCGCTGCGGCCCATGCCCAAGGGGCAGGTCATGGGCGTGCCGTCCGACCTGCTCGCGCTGGCGAGGTCGGGCATCCTCTCCCCCGGAGGGCTGGCCAGGGCGGCGCTGGACCGGATCCTTCCGGCGACGCGGGTCAGCACCGACGTGTCGGTGGCGGCCTACATCCGGGCCAGGATGGGCGACGAGGTGGTCGACCGGCTCGTCGAGCCGCTGCTCGGCGGTGTCTACGCGGGCAGGACCGAGCGGCTCTCCCTGGACGCGACCATGCCGAGGGTCGCCATCGCGGCCAGGACCGAGCGGTCGCTGCTCGCCGCCGCCGGGGAGATCGCCGCGGACGCCCCGAAGGACGCGGGGCCGGTCTTCACCACTCTGAGCCGGGGGATGGGCAGCCTCCCCGAGGCCGTCGCCGCCGCCTCCGGGGCCGAGATCAGGACCGGCGTCATGGTCAGGGAGCTGCGGCGGACCGAGGGCGGCTGGAAGCTGGTGGCCGGACCCGCCAGGGAGCCGGAGACGATCGAGGCCGACGCGGTGATCATCGCCGTTCCCGCCCCGGCGGCGAGCAGGCTGCTCGCCGAGGAGGTGCCCCGGGCGGCCGCGGAGCTGGCCAGGATCGAGTACGCCAGCATGGCCGTCGTCACCCTCGCCTATCCGCGGGAGGCGTTTCCCCGGCCGCCGTCCGGCAGCGGCTACCTGGTTCCGGCCGTCGACGGGCGTCCGATCAAGGCCGCCACGTTCAGCTCGGTCAAGTGGCCGCACCTGGCGGAGGCGGACCCCAACCTGGTCCTGCTGCGCTGCTCGATCGGCAGGCTCGGCGAGGAGGCGGTGCTTCAGCGCGACGACGCGGAACTGGTCGCGCTGGCGATGGCTGAGATGGTCGAGGTCATGGGCGTGCGCGCGCTGCCTCGCGACTCGCGGGTGACCCGCTGGGGCGGTGGCCTGCCACAGTACGAGGTTGGGCACCTCGACCGGGTGGCGCGCATCCGGGCGGCCGCCGCCGTTTCGCCGGGGCTGGCGCTGTGCGGCGCCGCCTACGACGGCCTTGGCATCCCCGCCTGCGTCTCCACGGCCCGCACTGCGGCAGCCCGGATTCTCGACCACCTGGACCCCACGGGAGAATGGCAGGACAGAACCGATTCGCTGACGAAGGGGTGAGGACGACGGACGGGAACCCGCGGCCCAAGGCACGAGACCTGAACCAGGTGATCCGCTACACGATGTGGTCGGTCTTCAAACTGAGCGAGCGCTGCCCGGGGCACCGTGAGGGCATGGCCGACGAGGTCGAGGAGCTTCTGGCCCAGATGGAGCGCAAGGACGTGGTCACCCGCGGCCTGTACGACGTGGCGGGTTTCCGCGCCGACGCCGACTTCATGTTCTGGTGGCACGCTCCGACCTCTGAGGACCTGCAGGAGACCTACTCCCGCTTCCGCCGTACCGGCCTGGGGCGGCTGTCCGAGCCGGTCTGGTCGGCCATGGCGCTGCACCGTCCGGCCGAGTTCAACAAGTCGCACATCCCGGCCTTCCTGGCCGAGGAGGAGCCCCGCGCGTACGTGAGCGTCTACCCGTTCGTGCGCTCCCTGGAGTGGTACCTGCTGGACGACGCGGACCGCCGCCGGATGCTCGCCGAGCACGGCAGGATGGCTCGCGACTATCCGGACGTGCGCGCCAACACGGTGGCCTGTTTCTCGCTGAACGACTACGAGTGGATGCTGGCGTTCGAGGCCGACGAACTGCACCGCATCGTCGACCTGATGCGCACCCTGCGCGGCGCGGAGGCGCGGCGGCACACCCGGGTGGAGATCCCCTTCTACACCGGTGTCCGCAAGCCGCCCAGCGAGCTGATCGCCGCGCTGCCGTAGCCTCCGAGGACCCGTCGCCGCGGAGTCCGGTTTCCGGCGGCGGGACCCCTGTTCCGTGAGATGAGGGATGTGGCCGCTGTGACGGCCCGCCGAAAATAATCCCGCGCGGGGTCTCTTTGCCATCCCTTGCCTTTGTCATACTCGTGGGAGATCACCTGTCTATGTGAGGCCGAGGGTGAAAAGGGGTGAAGGTCTGGCACGGTCCAGGCGGCGTACTCGGGGACGCCGGCGAAAGAAGTCCCGCTCGTGGCTTCCTGAGATCTCTGTGGGTGCCGCCGCGCTGGTGGTGGCGTTCGCGGTGAGCGGGGTGTGGTCTTCCGGGGAGACGGCTCCGGGGAGCGGGGTGGCTCAGGCGCCGGTCTCCAGCGGCCCGCCCGTCGCGGTGCCGCAGGGGGACCCCGTGGCGGGCGCGGTGGTGGCCGCCGAGCTGGACGGGAAGGGCAAGGAGGACGCGAAGTCCTCCAAGGCGGAAAAGAAGCGTCAGAAGGCCGGTGAGGCCGAGGCGTCGGGGCCTTCCAAGCACACCGACAAGAAGGCGTTGGCCTACTTCGAGAGCCGCAAGGTGACCAAGCGGGTCAGGGATATCCGGATGGTCGGTGGCTATCTGCGGATATATACAGACCTGCCGGAATCGGCGGACAACTCGAAGCAGGCGATCAAGCTGTGCGAGGCGGGTGTCGACTATCTCGTCGGAGAGCTCGGCATGCCCAGCCCCGTGGTCTTCGTCCAGGCCGAGTTCGGCGAGAACGGCAACCCGGTCCTGGCCAACGTGCTGGGCCCTGACGACCCCGACTGCCGCGTCACCTACCCCAAGCCGAAGCGGTAGTCCGCGCGGTGCTCGGGCCGGGTCACCCGGACCCTGGTCCTGCCGCAGATCGAACAGCGCTGGGTGATCACCCGGCCGATGGTCTCAACGATCTCCCACTTGTGGCGGAGATGCACGGGGGCTCCTTGGGCAGACACGCTACGGAGATATGTGAATACACTGCGTGAGGTCGCTCTGCCCCTTCCCGCGCCTCGCTAACCTCCGGGATGGACCGATGTGGCTGTCCCCGCGCGTCGCGGACCGGCCGGATCGCGACGCGCAGGTCTATTCGGTGGGCTCCAGCCTCAGCGAGACGGAGTTGATGCAGTAGCGGTCGTCGGTGGGCGTGCCGTAGCCCTCGCCGTGGAACACGTGGCCGAGATGCGAGTCGCAGGTCGCACACCGGACCTCGACGCGGACCATGCCCATCGAGCGGTCCTCGATCAGCGTCACCGCGTCGGACTTCGACGGCTCGTAGAAGCTCGGCCAGCCGCAGTGGCTGTCGAACTTGGTGTCGGACCGGAACAGCTCGGTGCCGCAGGCCCGGCAGCTGTAGACGCCCACGGTCTTGGTGTCGACGTACTCCCCGGTGAAGGGCCGCTCGGTCCCGGCCTGGCGAAGCACGCGGAACTCCTCGGGAGAGAGCTGGACGCGCCATTCGGCGTCGCTCTTTACCACCTTGTCCATCACATCAGCCTATGCGGTCGCCGTGGTGTGTGGCGGGACAAGGCCCGGGGTGGTCCCGTTCGGAAAAATCTTGACGGGCGAAGCATCCTTTGATGACCGTTTTGGCGTCTTTAAAAGAGTGGAGGGTGATTCACCTTCCCGTTGAGGGGTGGGATCACCTGCCCGGTCGCCCACGTTCCGCGGGCCGGCCGGAATGCCGCCGTCCGGGTGGCGCGCCAGCGCCTGGGCCCGGTGGGCATGAGGCAGGTGGTCACAAGGTCCGCCCCGTCGAGTGCCCGGTCCCGCCGCCGTGGCGGCTCCGGGGCGGACCTGCCCGCGGCTTCCGGTGAACGGCGGCCCCGGACTCAGGGGTCACGGGGGAGGCCGAGCGCGCGCTCGGCGATGATGTTGAGCTGGACCTCCGTGGTGCCGCCACCGATGGTGAAGGCGCGGGTGGCGAGGATCATGCGGTTCCAGTACGGCGAGTCCGGCGCGATGGACCAGCAGAACTCCGACACGGCCTGGGAGTGGCGCATCCCCAGCAGCTTGCGGACGCTGGAGGCGGTACCGGAGTCGCTCCCGGCCAGCTGGGAGAGCGTCACACGCAGGCCCAGGGCGGAGATGGCCTGCCCCGACGCCCACAGGCGGCCCGCCTCCTCCAGGGCGGAGGGGCGGAGTGCCCCGGGCCCGCCCAGGGTGTCGATCAGGGCGACCATGTCGGTGTGCCGGGAGCCGGGCCCCCAGGAGTCACCCAGGGCGACGCGCTCGTGGGAAAGGGTGTCGCGGGCGACCCGCCAGCCCGCGTCGACCTGGCCGACGACCAGGTCGTCGGGGACGAAGACGTCGTCCAGGAAGACCTCGTTGAAGATCTCGTCGCCGTTGATCTCCTTCAGCGGGCGGACGGTGACGCCGGGTGAGGACATGTCGACCAGGAAGTAGGTGATGCCCTCGTGCTTGGGGGCGTCCGGGTCGGTTCTGGCCAGGCAGATCCCCCACTGCGCCCACTGCGCGAGGGAGGTCCAGATCTTCTGGCCGTTCAGCGACCAGCCGCCCTCCACCCGTACGGCCCTGGTGGACAGTGAGGCGAGGTCGGAGCCCGCACCGGGTTCGCTGAAGAGCTGGCACCAGGTGATCTCGCGGGTGAACGTGCCGGGCAGGAAGCGTTCCTGCTGTTCAGGGGTGCCGTGGCGGACGATGGAGGGGACCGCCCAGGCGGCGATGCCGAGATTGGGGCGCTTGACATCCCTGAACTCCTGGTGGATGACCACCTGCTCCAGCGGGGAGGCTCCGCGCCCCCACGGCCTGGGCAGGTACGGCATGATCCACCCCTCGGAGGCGATGCGACCGTGCCTGACCTCCCGCTCCTCGGCGGCCAGTGACGCGGCCTCCGCCCTGATCCGGTGCCGCAGTTCCTCGGCCTCCTCGGGCAGGTCCGGTTCCATCGGCCGCCGCGCTCCGGCCGCCGCCATCCTGGCCACCCGCTCGGCCCACTCCCCGGCGTCGCCGCTCAGCGCCCGCAGGCAGAGCGCGCGGCGGTAGTAGAGGTGGGCGTCGTGCTCGAAGGTGTAGCCGATGCCGCCCAGCACCTGGATCGTGTCCGCCGCGCACCGCACGGCGGCGTCCGCGGCGAGCACCCCGGCCACCCCCGCCGCCAGCGCGACCTCGTCCTCCGGATCGACACCGGCCCCCTGAGCGGCCCCGTCGAGGGCACGGGCGGCGTCCCAGACGGCGGCGCGGGCCTGTTCGAGGGCGACGAGCATGGCCGCGCACCTGTGCTTCACCCCCTGGAACTGGCCGATCGGGCGTCCGAACTGCTCCCGTACCCGGGCGTACTCGGCGGCGGTGGACACCGCCCACGCCGCCACCCCGCAGGCCTCCGCCCCGAGCAGGACGGCGGCCAGGTCCGAGACGAGGCGGGAGGTCACGCCGCCCAGCACACGCTCCTGGGGTACGGCCGTCACCGTCACCGCCGCCAGCGGCCGCGTCAGGTCGATGCCGTCGGCCGCCTTGGCCGAGCAGTCCCCGGGGTCGAGCGCGGCCCACCGGCCGTCGGGAAGCGGGACCACGAACACCCCGGCATCAGCGGAGCCGAGCACGGTCACGGCGGCCGGTCCGGTCGCGTCCGCCGCGCTCGTCGTGGCCGTACGGGCACCGCCGGGCAGGGCGATCGCGGCGGTCAGCGTGCCGTCCGCCAGCGCGCGCAGCAGGTCGTGGTGGGGGGACGGCGCGTGGGCGGCGCGGGCGATGACGGCCGAGGCCAGGACCGTGGGCAGGTGGGAGCCCGGCGTGCAGTGCTCGCCGAGCGCCTCCAGGGCGACCACCAGCTCCCGCAGGCCGCCGCCCTGCCCTCCGCACGTCTCGGGCAGATGAAGCCCGAGCAGGCCCTGCGCGGCCAGCGCGGCGCGGAACGGCTCGTGCTCCATGCCGCGCGCCGTGATGTTCCGTCCGGCGAAGCCGTGCACGGAGACGGCCAGCGCCAGGTGCTCCTCGGTGATCGCGATTCCCATGCCCCAGACTCTAGAACCATATTCGGTTTCTGGTAAAGGGCGGGGCTCGCCCGTCAGATGTGGATGATCGCGGCCTTCTCCCTGGTGTACTCCAGTACGGCGTCGTGCCCGTACCCGGAGTCCTTGACGCCGCCGAAGGGCAGTCCCGGGGGCATCTGGCGGAAGGTGTTGACCCAGACGGTGCCGCTCTGCAGGTCGCGGACGAACCTGTGGGCGCGGCCGAGGTCGCGGGTCCACACGCCGGCGGCGAGTCCGTAGGGGGAGTCGTTGGAGATCGTCAGAGCCTCCTGCTCGGTGTCGAAGGGGATGGCCACGGCCACCGGGCCGAAGATCTCTTCCTGGCAGACGCGCAGCGCGTTGTCGGAGGTGGTGAAGAGGGTGGGGGCCACCCAGTAGCCACCGGGCATGGACGGGACCACGTCGGCCCCCGTCTGGCCGCCGAACACCAGCTCGGCGCCCTCCTTCTCGGCGATCTCCAGGTAGGAGGCGACCCGCTCGTACTGCCCGGCCGAGACGATCGGGCCCATCGTGGTGGCCATGTCGAGCGGGTCGCCCAGCCGGACGTGCGAGGCGATCGCGGTGATCCGCCCGATCATCTCGTCCCAGACCGGCCGGTGGATCAGGATGCGGGACCCGGCCACGCAGACCTGTCCGGCGTTGCCGGTGTAGACCGAGTTGACGGTCACCCCCTGGGCGGCGGCGTCCAGGTCGGCGTCGGAGAACACGATGTTCGGTGACTTGCCGCCCAGCTCGAAGGTCAGCGGCTTGAGGTGGTCGGCCGAGGCCCGGGTGATCGCCTGCCCGGTCTGGGTGGAGCCGGTGAGGCTGATCTTGTTGACCCCGCGGTGCCTGACCAGCGGGTCGCCGACGTCCTCGCCGAGGCCGCTGACGATGTTGAGCACGCCGGGCGGGAGCACCTCGGCCAGCAGCTCGCCCAGGCGCAGCACCGAGGCGCAGGCCTGCTCGGCGGGCTTGACGATCACGGTGTTCCCCGCGGCCAGCGCGTAGGCCGCCTTGGCGGAGAACGTCGAGACGGGGGAGTTCCACGGGATGACGCAGAGCGCCACCCCGTACGGCTCGCGCCGGGTGAGACCCAGGCTGTCCGGGCCGAGGATCACCGTCTCGCCCTTGACCGCGTCGAGCACCTGCCCGGCGGCGATCTGCCACAGGTGGGTCATGCCGGGCAGGTCCTTCTTCAGGGTGTCCCGCAGGATGCGCCCGTTGTCCGTGGTCTCGATCCTGGCCAGTTCCTCGGCGTGCCGGGCGAAGACTTCCGACACCCCGCGCAGGAAGTGCGCCCGGCCGAGTGCGGGCATGGCGGACCAGGAGGGGAAGGCCGCGCGCGCCGCCGCGACGGCGGCCTCCGCGTCGGCCCTGCCGCTCGCCGGGACGCGGGCCCAGACCTCGCCGGTGGCGGGGTTGACGGAGTCCAGCGTGCGGCCGTCGGCCGCGGCCACCAGGCGGCCGCCGATCAGATTGCGGTACTCGTCCACTCGTCACTCCCGCGTCAGCCGTACCGGAAACTTGCCCAAGCGTACGCTTGCTTGACATGGAAGTGGAAGCGGGAGGCGGACGGTCAGCCCTGGCGCCGCCGTGCCAGGGCGAACGACATGTTCACGCTGATGATGCCGACCCACACGAGCACCAGGATGAACGCGAGGATCGAGTCGCCCAGGCCGGAGAAGGCCAGCCCGATCGTCGCGGGTATCCCGGTCGCCAGGGAGACGATCGCCAGCGCCAGCCGCTGCCCGGCGTCCACGGAGGGACGGACCGCGGGGCTCTCCTTGCGGGCGGCGAGCCGGTCGTCCACCCGCTTGTCGATCTCCCGGTCCATCTTCTCCAGGAAACCCTCGACGAGGGAGTCTTCGTATTCCGGTCCGAGGTCCCGGCGGGCCTCGAGTGAGGCGCGCAATTCGTCACCGGAGGAGGATGATCGTTCCATGGTCGAGATATATCGTTTCTCTAGAGGTATGTCCACACGAATCATGGAACGCCGGGACCTCCGGCGTTAGAGGGCTCCGGCCTTCTCGTCTCGCCGGACATACCGGGTGAAGAGAAACCCCTCGTCCTCCAGCACGTGGGCCAGGCGCAGGTGGGTGAGGGAGGGAGGGCCGTCGAGGGCACGGGCGGCGTCCCCGCCGATCAGCAGCGGGCTCACCGTGAGACAGAGCTCGTCGACCAGGTCCGCGGCGGCCAGCTGGGCATTGGTCTTCGGGCCGCCCTCGCAGAGCACCCGGCTCAGGCCGCGCTCGCGGAGCGCCTCCAGCGCCAGCACCGGATCCACCCGCTCGCCCCCGGCCACGATCACCTCGGCGCGCCCGGCGGCCTCCTCGCGGCGCTCCTTGGGGGCGGCCTCACAGGTGATGACGATGGTCCGGGCGTACGGTTCCGCCTCGGTGAACAGGGGGCCCGACAGGTCGAGGTCGAGCCCGCGAGTGATCACCGCCACCGGCGGGGCGGCCGGGCGGCCCTCGCGCAGCCCCTGCCACGACGGCCTGGGCCGTGCCGGGCCGTACCCCTCGGCCCGCACGGTCGCCGCACCGGCCAGGACGACGTCGGCCAGCCCGCGCAACGTCCAGAAGACCTGGCGGTCACCCCTGCCGGACAGCCCGCCCGACAGCCCCCGCACCCAGGTGCCGCCGTCGGCGCTGGCGACCATGTTGATCCGCAGGCAGGGACCGGCCGGGTAGGCATAGGCGCGGACGAGGTCGACCTCGGCCGAGGTCTCGGGGTGAATGAGGCGCATTCTCCTACCTTCGCATGGAAACGACCTGTGAGTTCTCCCGGGGCGTTCGATACTGGATCCGAGGGCTGGGGTGACTCGGGACGGCTCCCGGTACATGATTCGTTCCGGGAGACACGGGAGGGCTGTGTGGGGCTGGTCACGATCGTGACATGGTTGATCACCGCGATGGTCGGGATCTACCTGCTGTACCTGTGGCTCTCCGGGGGAGGGCTCCGCCAGCAGGCGACCAAGGTCACCCGCTTTCCCGCGCTGCTCATCTTCGCCCATCCGGCCCTGGCGGTGTCCGCCCTGGCCAGCTGGATCGTGTACGTACGCACCCTGGAGCCGACCTTCGCCTGGCTGTCCTTCGGAGTCCTCGCGCTCTCCGCGCTGCTGGGCTTCACCATGTTCACCCGCTGGCTGGGCGGCGGACGCCACGCCCGCGGCGCCGAGCAGCGCTTCCCCATGGTGGCGGTCGTGCTGCACGGCGCGGCCGGTGTGGCGACGTTCGTGCTCGTCCTGCTCACCGCCGCGATCGCGTCAGGGGCCTGAAGGCCGCGAGCGGCCGGCCCTACGCCCGCTCGCAGTGCAGGATCTGCACCGAGCGGGCGGTCACCTCCACCACGCTCTCGGCCGGCCAGGACTCCTGCGAGGACGAGAGGAGCTCCGCCCCCTCCTCGGCGGTGTCCAGCACCCGCCGCCACCGCTTGCCGTACTTCGCCCCGGGGAGGGTGAAGATCATCTCCTCGTGGTGGGCGTTGATCAGGAGCAGGAACGAGTCGTCCGTGATCCGCTCGCCGCGGGTGCCCGGCTCGGTGATGGCGTCGCCGTTCAGGAAGACGGCCAGTGACTTGGCGTAGCCGGTGTGCCAGTCGCTCGCCGACATCTCCTCTCCCGCCGGGGTGAGCCAGACGATGTCGCGGGTGCCGTCGTCGGCCTTGTGGCCGTGGAAGAAGCGGCGCCGCTGGAACACGGGATGCTCGCGCCGCAGCCTGGAGAGGCTCCTGACGAAGTCGAGGAGGCCCGCCTCCTCGGAGGCCAGTGACCAGTCGACCCAGGAGATCTCGTTGTCCTGGCAGTAGGCGTTGTTGTTGCCGCCCTGGGTCCGGCCGAACTCGTCACCGGCCAGCAGCATCGGCACGCCCTGGGAGATGAACAGGGTGACCAGGAAGTTGCGGCGCTGGCGCCTGCGCAGGCTCACGATCTCCGGGTCCTCCGCGGGACCCTCGACCCCGCAGTTCCACGACCGGTTGTCGTCGGTGCCGTCGCGGTTGTTCTCCTTGTTGGCCTCGTTGTGCTTGTGGTCGTAGGAGACCAGGTCGGTCAGGGTGAACCCGTCGTGGCAGGTGACGAAGTTGATGGAGGCCACGGGGCGGCGTCCCGAGGTGGCGTAGAGGTCGGCGGAGCCGGTCAGCCGGGAGGCGAACTCGGGCAGCGCGGACCCGCTGCCGCGCCAGAAGTCGCGGACGCTGTCGCGGTACTTGCCGTTCCACTCCATCCAGAGCGGCGGGAAGTTGCCGACCTGGTAGCCGCCGGGCCCCACGTCCCACGGTTCGGCGATCAGTTTCACCTGGGAGATCACCGGGTCCTGCTGGATCAGGTCGAAGAAGGCGCTCAGCCGGTCGACGTCGTGCAGCTCGCGGGCGAGGGCGGAGGCCAGGTCGAACCTGAAGCCGTCCACGTGCATCTCCAGGACCCAGTAGCGCAGCGAGTCCATGATCAGCTGGAGGGCGTGCGGCGAGCGGACGTTGAGGGAGTTCCCGCAGCCGGTGTAGTCGAGGTAGTAGCGCCGGTCGCCGTCGTGCAGGCGGTAGTACGCCCTGTTGTCGATGCCGCGGAAGCTCAGCGTGGGCCCCATGTGGTCACCCTCGGCGGTGTGGTTGTAGACCACGTCGAGGATGACCTCGATCCCCGCCTCGTGCAGCGCCCGTACCATCGCCTTGAACTCCTGCACCTGCTCGCCGCGCTGGCCCGAGGCGGAGTAGGCGGCGTGCGGGGCCAGGTAGGCGATCGTGTTGTAACCCCAGTAGTTGGTCAGGCCCCTGGCGACCATCGCGTGCTCGGGCACGTACTGGTGCACCGGCATCAGCTCCACCGCGGTGACGCCCAGGCCCAGCAGGTGGTCGATGACCGCGGGGTGGCCCAGTCCCGCGTAGGTGCCGCGCTTTTCTGCGGGCACCGAGGGGTGGCGCATGGTGAGCCCGCGGACATGCGCCTCGTAGATCACGGTCTGGTGGTACGGGGTCCGGGGCGGCCTGTCGTTTCCCCACTCGAAGAACGGGTTGACCACCACGTTCTTCGGCATGAAGGGGGCGGTGTCGGTGTCGTTGCGACTGCCGGGGTCGGTGAATCGGTAGGAGAAGAGCGCCTCGTTCCATCTCAGGTCGCCCTCGACGGCCTTGGCGTAGGGATCGAGGAGCAGCTTGGAGGGGTTGCACCGGTTCCCATGGGAGGGGTTGTAGGGACCGTGGACGCGGTAGCCGTACCGCTGTCCCGGCATGATCCCCGGGAGGTAGCCGTGCCAGACGAACCCGTCGACCTCGGTCAGCTCGACGCGCTCCTCGTGCCCGTCGTCTCCGAAAAGACAGAGCTCGACTCGTTCGGCGGCTTCGGAGAACAGGGAGAAGTTGGCGCCCACACCATCCCAGGTGCCGCCAAGCGGATAGGACTCTCCTGGCCAGACTTCGCGCATGTGACCCTATTCTCCTCTGGTCGGGCCCCCTTGTGCAGGGTGTTCTCGCCCTTGTCACCTTATGGCGGTGTTGAGGAGCTTTGTCCTAGTCTCTCGGCGTGTCGTCCGTACGCGGTCCGTGGCCGTTTCGTGACCACGCGTGCCCGTGGGGCACGCGTGGTCACGCGGACGCGGTGATCAACCGGGCGGTGACCACCCGGTGAGCGGGCCGGCCGCGATCAGCCCGATCATGGCCGGTGGGTCGTGACCGGACACGACCGTGGACGGTCGGCCGTGATCAGCTCAGCAGTTCGGCGTTGAGGCTGATCGTGGTGCCCGCGAGGGCCTTGCTCACCGGGCAGTTCGCCTTGGCCTTCTCGGCCGCCTCCTGGAACTGCTCGGCGGTCAGGCCGTCGACCTGGGCGCGGACCGAGATGACGATCCCGGTGATGCCCTCACCTGGCTGGAAGGTCACGTCGGCCTTGGTCTCCACGGTCTGCGGCGGGGTGCCCGCCTGGGCCAGCCCGTGGGACAGGGCCATCGAGAAGCACGAGGAGTGCGCGGCCGCGATGAGCTCCTCCGGAGAGGTCTTGCCGTTTGCCTGCTCGGCGCGCGAGGGCCAGGACACGTCGAACGTGCCCACCCCGGAGGAGTCGAGGGAGACGCTGCCCGCGCCCTCCATCAGCGAGCCCTTCCACTGGGTCGTCGCGGTACGTGTCGTCGCCATGGCGATCATCCTTTCGATCATGAAGAGTCAACCAGGACCGACCCTACTCGCCTCCCCGGAGGCAATGCCCGAACGGCCCCGCGACGCACGCCGGAGGCGGGTCAGTAGGAGGCGCGCTCGACGAGGACGTCCAGGTCCAGGCCGGGGGGAAGCGTGCCGAAGGCGCGGCCCGCGTCGCCGGACAGCCGGGAGACGCAGAAGGCGTCGGCGACGGCCGTCGGCGCCAGCCGGACGAGCAGCGACCCCTGCAGTACCAGGGCCATGTCCTCGGCGACGCGCCGGGCGCGGGCCTCGATGTCCGTCGTGTCGTCCAGGGACTTGCGCAGACGGTCGACGGCGGCGTCCAGGTGACGGTCGGCGCCGGAGGCGAGCGAGACCTCGGCGAAGAACGCCTCCTGCGCCTCGGGCTCGCGCCCCAGGGCGCGCAGCACGTCCAGTGCCGCGACGTTCCCAGAGCCCTCCCAGATGCCGTTGAGCGGCGACTCGCGGAACAGCCGGGGCATCTGCGACTCCTCGACGTAGCCGTTGCCGCCCAGGCACTCCAGCGCCTCGGCCGCGTGCACCGGAGCGCGCTTGCAGATCCAGTACTTGCTCACGGCCAGCGCGGTGCGGCGCAGCGCGGCCTCGGCCCGGTCCCCGGCGATGGCCCGGTCGGTGGCGCCGGCCAGCCGCGTCATCAGGACGGTCGCCGCCTCCGACTCCAGGGACAGGTCGGCCAGCACGTTGCGCATCAGCGGCTGGTCGGCGAGCTTCCTGCCGAACGCGGCGCGGTGCCCGGCGTGGTGGACCGCCTGCGTGACGCCGTACCGCATGCCGGCCGCGGAGCCGATCACGCAGTCCAGCCGGGTCATGTTGACCATCTCCAGGATGGTCCGCACGCCCCGGCCCTCCTCGCCCACCAGATGGGCCGTCGCGCCGTGGTACTCCACCTCGGCGCTGGCGTTGGACCGGTTGCCCAGCTTGTCCTTCAGCCGCATCAGCCGGACGGCGTTGCGGGTGCCGTCCGGCAGGATCCGGGGGAGCAGGAAGCACGACAGCCCGCCGGGGGCCTGGGCGAGAACCAGGAACACGTCGCACATCGGGGCGGAGTTGAACCACTTGTGCCCGGTCAGCAGGTAGCTTCCGTCGCTCAGCGGCTCGGCGCGGGTGGTGCCGGCCCGCACGTCTGAGCCACCCTGCTTCTCGGTCATCGCCATCCCGGCGAGCACGCCGCGCTTGCCCAGCGGCGGGCGCAGCCCGAAGTCGTAGCTCCGCGAGGCCAGCAGCGGCTCCCACTCGGCGGCGAGCACCGGGCTGTGGCGCAGCGCGGCGATCGACGCGTAGGTCATCGAGATCGGGCAGCCGTGCCCCGCCTCGACCTGGCTCCAGAGATAGAACTTGGCGGCGCGGGCCACGTGCGCGCCCGGCCTGGCGCTCGTCCACGGGGTGGCGTGCATGCCGTTGCCGACGGCGACGGTCATCAGCTCATGCCAGGCGGGGTGGAACTCCACCTCGTCGATCCGCCGCCCGTACCTGTCATGGGTGCGCAGCACGGGCGGATGCTCGTTCGCCAGCCGTCCCCACTCCTGGGCCTGCTCGGAACCGGCGAGGAGACCGAGCCTGCGCAGTTCCCCCGTGGCCCATCCCGCGCCCTCCCGGTCCACGCCGTCCATGAGGGCGGCGTCGGCGGACACGTCGTGCCCGGTGAGCGGATCTGCCTGGTTGAAGACGTCATGGGTCACGTGGGGCCTCCGGTGAACTCATCCGGCCCGTCGCCGGCTCCTGTGCCTATCTCAACATCCCTCCGGAGTATTGGCGCACTTAATTGTGGTGCTATGTCCGACTTTCGCGTGGAGTTGGCGGGGACGGCCTCCCGAAACGGCCTCCCGCCGTACGCGTCCTCCGCTCCGGCGCCGGCCGTGCGGAGTCGCGCGCACGGCTCATGGCTCAGAGGTTCTTGACCAGGTCGCGGACGTAGTCGTCGTCCTCGTCGCTCTCGGCGAGCACGCGGTCGGCGCCCCGCTGGGCGCGGGCGTCCCCCCGGGTGGCAAGGCCGCGGGTGGCCTCGGCGACAGTGTTCAGATCCTCGTCGTCGAGCCTGGCGGCCAGCGCGTCGCGGATCGGCTCACTGTCCTGTGCCAGACCCGCCAGGCCCATGGTCGCCCAGTCGCGTACCTCCGCGTCGGGGTCCTCGGTCATCGAGATGAGCAGTGCGAGCCCCTCGGCGTGGCCGGACGGCAGGACGGCGGCCAGCGCGGCGGGGTCGGCCTGGGTGCGGGTCCAGCCGTCGGAGGTGACGATCTCCAGCACCTCGGGCAGGGCGCGCGGGTCGGCGTGGTGACCGAGCGCGCCGAGCACCGAGCGCAGCACCCGCTCGTCGCCCTCGGTGGCCGCCATCCGCCGCAGGATCGGCAGCGTCTCCTCCAGGAAGGGCTTCTCGTCCTCGGTGAAGCCGAACTCGGCGAGCACGTCGACGGCGAACTCCCGCTTGCGCGGATCCTCGCTCGCGCACAGTCGCGCCGCCGCGTCGAAGGTCTCGCCGTCGCCGCGCCGGCTCAGCGAGCTCGCCACGGTCCACCAGGTCTCGGCCTCCTCGTCGATGTCGCGGTAGGGCATCGCCCGCTCGACCATCTCGTCGAAGGGCAACCGCTCGCCCGTCGCGTCCTCCAGCAGGGTCGCGACGGCCGCGTGCCCGCGCTGGCAGGTGAGCTCGGCCACCCGGGTCCCGTCCGGGCCGGCCGCCGCGACGGTCACCAGGTCGGTGCCGTCCGTGGCCCGGCTGCGGCCCACGACGAACTGCGAGCCCTCGGGGGCCTGCTCGGTGAGCTGCTCGAGAAGCGCGCTCTCCAGCTGGGTGCCGAGCCAGTCGTAGGCGATGGACAGCGGCGTGTCGCCGTCGCCGTCGGGCCGGTCGGCCTCGGCGCCGGCCTCCAGCAGCGTGCGCACGACGCCCAGGGCGCCGCGCCGGGTGGCCAGGGTGAGCGCGGTGTCGCCACCCTCGTTGGCGTCCTCGGCGTCCGCCCCGGCCGCGAGCAGCGTACGGACGGCGTCGGCCCGCCCGTTGGCGGCGGCCCAGAGCAGGGCGGTCCACCCGTCGGACTCCCGCCCGGACACGTCGGCCCCGGCGGCCAGCAGCGCCTCCACGGTCTCGACGCGGTCCCAGGCCGAGGCGGCGCACAGCGGCAGCCCCGCGTCCTGTCCGCCGCTGATCCGGTTGGGGTCGGCTCCGTGGGACAGCAGTGCGCGCACGATGGCCACGCGCCCCGCGCCCGATGCCAGGTACAGGGCGGTGGGCTCTTCCGCGCCGCCGGGGTCGGCGCTCGTCCCGTTCTGCAGCAGCCGCTCGACCCGCTCGGCGTCGTTACCCGTCACCGCGTCCAGGAGTTCTCGGTACATGCCTACGGATCCTATTGCCTGCCTCGGGGAGGAGGCCGTACAGCGGCCGTGACGCCCGGCACGGTGCCCCGCGTCGCCGTATGGTGGACGGGGTGCCCGGTGAGGGGGCGCCGGCAGGTGCGGACGCACCATGCTTCCTACCTTCTGGGGATCCTCTATTCAGACAACTCGCGATATGTTGTGAGTCATGAATGATCCTGGGGAAATGCGGGTCTCGGACGCCGAGCGGGAGGCCGCCGTCGAATGGCTGCGGGTCGCCTCCGTCGAGGGACGGCTGACCCTCGGTGAGCTGACCGAGCGCACCGAGGCGGCCTACACCGCCCTCACCCAGGCCGAACTGGCCGTGCTCACCGCGGACCTGCCAGGTGGCCATCCGGTGCCCGCCCCCGCCTACCCTCCGGCCGAGGCCGAGCGGGGCGGCGCGGCGCGCCGCTGGTTCGTGGCGGTGATGGGCAGCTCCAAGCGGCGTGGCACCTGGCGGATCGACAAGCCGCTCGGCGCCGTCGCCGTGATGGGCGACGTCGTGCTGGACCTGCGCCAGGCCGAGGTCCGCACCGGAGTGGTCGACATCATGGCCACCGCGATCATGGGCGATGTGAAGATCATCGTCCCGGACGGCGTGGACGTCGAGCTCGACGGCATCGCCATCATGGGGGACAAGAAGGTCCAGGTGATCGAGGCGCCCCCGGGCACGAACGTGCCGATCGTCCGGGTCAAGGCCTATGTCCTCATGGGGGACATCAAGGTGGTCGGAGACTCGCGGGCCAAGCCCCTCAAGAAGAAGTGGGCCGCCTGGCGGGAGCAGTGGGACCAGATGCGCGGCGAACTGCCCGGTGAGGCACACCGCCACCAGATCCACCCGCCCCCCCAGCCCTGGAGCTCAGCGCACCCTCCCCGTCCTCCTCGCCCTCCCCGGCTGCCCGGCCACTGACGGACGTCCCCCCACTCGCGCGGTCTCTCAGCGGTCTCTCATCTGCCCGCGCCGCCCGGCGCCGGGTCACTCCCGGGCCGCGGCACGACCGAGCGCGCCTCGGGCCGCTCCGTACCCGGACCGCGCCACTCAGCGCCACCCTGGGGCCCGCCGCGCCGCGTGGCCGTGCGCCCGGCCGCCTCCGTCCCCGTCGGGGATCCCTTCCCGCGCCCCGGCGGGTGAGTTTCCGGACGCGTGCAACGTCTCGGGGCGTCCAGAGCGTAGTGCTCGATGACATACACCGAGCAGTGAGGACCCCCCGATGCGAGACCGGGCCGACTTCGAGCGCTACGTGGAGCAGTGCTCGGCCCGCCTGCTGCGGACCGCCTACCTGCTGTGCCGCGACTGGGGCACGGCGGAGGACCTGCTGCAGACGGCCCTGGCCAAGGCGTGGCTCGCCTGGCGGAGAGTGGGCGACGATCCGGATCCCTACGTCTACCGCATCCTGGCCAACACCCATGCCAGCTGGTGGCGGCGCAGGTGGCGGGGGGAGGTGCCGAGCGCGGACCTCCCCGAGACACCGGACAAGGCCGCCGAGGACGCGGTGGCCGGCCGGGAGGCGGTCAGGCAGGTCCTGGCCGGGCTTCCCGGCAGGCAGCGGGCCGTGATCGTGCTGCGTTACTTCGCAGACCTGCCCGACCAGCAGATCGCCGAGATCCTCGGGTGCTCGGTGCCGACCGTGCGCAGCCAGGCCAGCCGGGCACTGCGCAGACTGCGGGTCGATCCCGCGACCGCCGCGATCACCACGGGGAGCTGAGATGACGATCACCGAGTCCGAACTGCGCGAGATCCTGGCCGGGGACAGGGGTGAGGATCACAACGGGGGCGTGGCCGTCGCCGACGTCCACCGGCGGGTCCGCACGATCAGGCGCCGCCGCTGGGGCGCGGCCGGCGCGGCCGCCCTCACCGTGGCGGTGGCACTCAACGTCCTCCCCGGCAGGGGCACCGCGAACGGCACCGATGTCTGGACCGGAGTCATGGCCCGGCCGTCCGCCGACATGCCGACCACGTCACAGCCGTTGGGAGAACCGTATCCCGTGCGTGAGGTGATGACCCGCAATTTCGGGACCGGCGGGACACGTGAGGAACTACGGCTCGGGTCCGGAAGCGGTTCGATGACGGTGAACGTCTACTGTTCAGGACCGCTGCGGCGGGCGGTCGTCTGGATCGACGACGGCCCGCCCAGAAGGCAGCTCTGCGGAACCGGCCCCGACGGATTCCCCATGGTGATCTCCCAGGAGGACCGGAGCGCCACGACGATCAGGAAACAGAAGAGTCCGGTGACCGGTGAGCGGGTGGTGTCCGCGGCCGTACTGCCCGGCGAGATCGACAGCACGGGCAAGACGATGAACACGCTGCTCGAAGGGATGGACGACTACTTCGAGGGCTGGGAGGCACAGCTCACCGAAGCGAAACCCTTCCCGCTGAAGTGGTCGCTCAGTGTGCGGGAGGTGATCTTCCCCGTCTGCCGGGACAACGTGCGCCAGGTGGACCCGAGAACCGGGAAGATGGTCCTGCTGCGCTGCGAGGGCGAGGCCACCGTGTCCCCGAGCCCCTCCTGACCCGGCGGGATCAGGCGGGATCAGGCGGTGGCGAGCGCCCTTCGCCGGTGCGCGGCCCGGTCGTAGCGTTCGAGCAGTACCGCCGCGAGCTCCGGGGCGGCACCCAGCACGTCGGCGACGACGTCGGCGCCCGCGGCCAGGGTCTCGCGGCGGATCTTGTCGGCGAAGTGGCCGGGGGCCAGCAGGTAGGGGGCGATGACGATCCTGGCGGCCCCGGAGCGCCGCAGGCGCAGCACCGCCTCCTTCGGGGTGGGACCGGCGGCCGAGGCGTAGGCGGCGCTCACCGACCGCCAGCCACGCCGCCTCGTCCAGTCTCCGGCGATCCGGGCGATCGTCGCGTTGGCCCGCGGGTCGCTGGAGCCGGCCGAGACCAGCACCACGGCGGTGCCGGGCTCGCCGGGCTCCACCCCCGCCTCGGCCAGGCGCCGCTCCAGCGCGGTGACCAGCAGCGGGTGCGGGCCCAAGGTGGCGCCCGCGTGCACGCGCAGCAGGGGCCGGCGGGCCGTCGCCTCGGCCAGCACACCGGGGATGTCGACCCGGCTGTGGTAGGCCTCGGTGAGCAGCAGCGGCAGCACCACCGCCTCGGTCAGACCCGACAGCGCCGCGGGGAGCGTCGGGGCGGCGTGGTCGAGGTAGGCGGTGCGCACGAGGAGTTCCGGGCGCGCAATCCGTACCAGGTCGAGCAGGTCCTCCACGGTCGCGGCGGCGCGTGGGTCACGGGACCCGTGCGCCACCGCGATCAGCGGTGTCACGGAAGCGGCGCCGGGGGAGCGCCACGTCATACGTGCAGCCCGCACTCGGTCTTGCCCATGCCGGCCCAGCGACCGCTGCGCGGGTCCTCCCCAGGGGCGACCTGGCGGGTGCAGGGGGCGCAGCCGATCGAGGGGTAGTTGTCGTAGTGCAGCGGGTTGATCAGCACCCCGTTGTCGGCCATGTAGTTGTCGACGTCGTCCTGCGTCCAGCCGGCGATCGGGTTGATCTTGACCATCTGGCGCTTGGCGTCCCACTCCACGACCTTGACACCGGCGCGGGTGACCGCCTCGTCGCGGCGGATGCCGGAGACCCAGGCCAGGTAGGGCTCCAGCGCGCGGTTGAGCGGCTCGACCTTGCGCAGGTAGCAGCAGAGGTCGGGGTTGCGTCCGAACAGGCGCGGCCCCAGGTCGCGCTCCTGCTCCGCGACGGTCCGGGACGGCTGCACGTTGATCACGTTCACGTCGTAGACCTGCTGGACCGCGTCACGGGTGCCGATCGTCTCGGCGAAGTGGTAACCGGTGTCGATGAACAGCACGTCCACGCCGGGCTTGACCCGGCTGACCAGGTCGATCAGCAGGGCGTCGGCCATGGAGGCGGTCAGGCAGAGCCGGTCGCCGAAGGTCGCCGCCGCCCAGCGGATGATCTCCAGGGCCGAGGCGTCCGCCAGGAACCGGGAGGCCGACTCGACGATGTCCTGCAGCTCGAACGCGCTCCGCTGCTGCCGTAACCCGATCTCGATGTCCACCAGTGTCATCGTTCGTTCACCCAATCCTCATTCGCCCCGCGGAGCGGTGCGCTCGTCGCGCCGGAACTCGCCGTCTGGACCGTGCGGCTCGCGAGGGCATCGTCGGCCCTCGCGTCGGCCCTCGCGTCGGCTCTCGCGTGGACCGCGTCGGATTCGCCGCGCGTCACGAGCGCACCCCGATTCCGAGAAACTTCAACTTGAAGGCACGTACGCACGACCGGCAGTACCAGCCGCCGTCGCCCTCGTAGGGCTCCAGGTCCTCTTCGCCGCAGTACGGGCAGTGGAAGGGAACCGCTCGCTCGCTCATTTCAGGTCCGCGTCGTCGGCGCGCTGTACCCAGTCGGAGAAGGTCTCGTCGTCCTTCTTCTGCTCCTCGAAGTTGCGCAGCACCCGCTCCACGTAGTCGGGAAGCTCCTCGGAGGTGGTCTTCAGGCCGCGGACCTTGCGGCCGAAGCCCGGGTTGACGCCCAGCGAGCCGCCCAGGTGCACCTGGAAGCCCTCGACCTGCTCGCCCTTGTCGTTGACGACGAGCTGGCCCTTCAGGCCGATGTCGGCGACCTGGATGCGCGCGCAGGAGTTGGGGCAGCCGTTGACGTTGATGGTCAGCGGGTTCTTGAAATCGGGCAGCCGCTGTTCCAGTTCGTCGATCAGGTCGGCCGCGGTGGCCTTGGTCTCGACGATGGCCAGCTTGCAGAACTCGATCCCGGTGCACGCCATGGTCTGGCGCCGGAAGGTGGAGGGGTTGACCTGCAGGTCGCCGGCCTCCAGTTCGGCGACGAGGCTGTCGACCTGGTCGGGGGCCACGTCGAGGATGACCATCTTCTGCTCGACGGTGGTGTGCACCCGGTTGGAACCGTGCCGCTCGGCGATGTCGGCGATCAGGTGCAGCTTGTCACCGTCCAGGCGGCCGACCTTCGGTGCGAAGCCGACGTAGAAGTTGCCGTCCTTCTGCGGGAAGACGCCCACGTGGTCCCTGCGGCCGCCGCGCGGCTGCTCGGGCGCGGGGCCGTCGGGCAGGGCGTGGCCGAGGTACTCCGTCTCCAGGATCTCCCTGAACTTCTCCGCGCCCCAGTCGTTGATCAGGAACTTGATCCGGGCCCGGTGCCGCAGGCGGCGGTAGCCGTAGTCGCGGAAGATGCCGATCACGCCGCCGTAGGCGGGGGCGACCTGCTCGGGGGTGAGGAAGACCCCCAGCCGCTTGCCGAGCATCGGGTTGGTGGACAGGCCGCCGCCCACCCAGAGGTCGAAGCCCCGCTCGCCCTTGTCGTTCACGACGCCCACGAACGCCACGTCGTTGATCTCGTGCACGGTGCAGTGCGCCGGGCACCCGCTCACCGCCGCCTTGAACTTGCGCGGCAGGTTGGAGAAGGCGGGGTCGCCGATGTAGGTGTCGTGGATCTCCTGGATCTGCGCCGAGCCGTCGATGACCTCGTCGGTGTCGATCCCGGCCAGCGGGCAGCCCAGGATGACGCGCGGGGTGTCGCCACAGGCCTCCGTGGTGGACAGGCCCACCGACTCCAGGCGCTCCCAGATGTCGGGGACGGCCTCGATCTCGATCCAGTGGAGCTGGATGTTCTGCCGGTCGGTGACGTCGGCGGTGCCCCGGCCGTAGAGGTTGGAGATGTCGGCGATGACCCGCAGCTGCGCCAGGTCGAGCCGGCCGCCGTCGATCCTGACCCGGAGCATGAAGTAGCGGTCGTCGAGCTCCTCCGGCTCCAGGATCGCGGTCTTGCCGCCGTCGATCCCGGGCTTGCGCTGGGTGTAGAGACCGAACCAGCGCATCCGGCCACGCAGGTCGGAGGGGTCGATGGAGTCGAAGCCCCGCTTGGAGTAGATGTCGATGATCCGCTGACGGACGTTGAGCCCGTCATCGTTCTTCTTGTTCTCCTCGTTCTTGTTCAACGGTTCGCGGTAACCGAGAGCCCACTGACCTTCGCCACGCGGGCGCTTGTGGTGTCGGTTGACCGGCCGGGCCGGGGTCGTCATGTGCGCGTCCTTTTTGAGGCTCGATGGGATGATTTCCGGACGCGCACGGGCGGCACCTCCCGCCTCGTCGTTGAGTGCGGGGGTCGATTACTCAGAGGAGGACGCCTGTTACGCGGCCGAGCTGGGTGAAATCAGCAGAGGGCGACGGTTAACGGACGTCACAACAGATGGCACTGCGGACACGCAGAAGGTCGACGTGGCGTCGCACGACGAGCAATGGGTCCGCTGGCATGTCACCGACGATACCTTGGTGACACTGGATGTCCAATGTCGGGTCCACAATCTGGACGCGAAGCCGAGATCCGGGTCCGGCTCACCCCTGGCGCGGCCAGCCCAGCGCCGGCTCCCTGGGCCTGTCGGCGGGCTTGTGCTGGCAGTCGCACCACGAGCCACCCCGGCACTTCTCGTGCCGCCGCGCCTTGCACTCCTGGCAGATCATGCTTCCATTCTGCGCTGTTCCCTCTAGAACATCGCTCGGTTACCCTGGCCTTGGCCGGAACAGGGAGGCGCCATGGGCCTGGTGGACGAACTGCTGGCGGATCTGCGCGCCGAGACGGTCGAACTCGACGCGATGATCGGAAGGCTCGACGCGCAGGAGTGGGAGCTGGCCACCCCGGCCGAGGGCTGGATGGTGCGCGACCAGATCAGCCATCTCGCCTGGTTCGACGACGCCGCCACCGTCTCCGCCACCGATCCCGACGGGTTCCGCGCCGCCCTGCCCGCCCTCCTGGCCCGTGGCGACTCCGCGGTGGACGAGCTCGCGGTCGCCTCGCGCAGCCTGGCCGCCGGCCAGATACACGACTGGTTCCGCGAGGCCAGGGCCCGCGGTCTGGAGGCCTTCGCCCGGCTGGACGCCGGTGCCAGGCTGCCCTGGTACGGACCCGACATGTCAGTCGCCTCCTTCGTCACCGCGCGCCTGATGGAGACCTGGGCTCACGGGCAGGACGTGGCGGACGCGCTCGGCGTCACGCGCGTGCCGACCACCAGGCTCAGGCACGTGGCGACGCTCGGGGTACGCGCCATGCCGTACGGCTTCGCGGTGCGCGGCCTGAAGCCGCCGGCGCGGCCGGTGCGGGTGGAGCTGACCATGCCCGACGGATCGCCGTGGGCGGCCGGGCCCCCGGGCGTCCCCGACCTGGTCCGCGGCACCATGCTCGACTTCTGCCTCCTGGTGGTCCAGCGCCGCCACCTCGCCGACACGTCCCTGCTGGTACGCGGCGAGACCGCGAGGGCCTGGACGGCGGTCGCGCAGGCCTTCGCCGGCCCCCCGGGCAAGGGAAGAGCACCCCTCGGCCAAGGAGAGAGCCGAACACAAGACCACATCAACCGGACCGAGGACCCCTTGTAAGGGACGCGTCCCCTCCACGGCCTGGAGGGGACCACCCGTAAGGCCGCGCCGGGGACTGGACCGAGGAGAGCGGGCCGTAGGCCGCGCCGGGGACTGGACCGAGGAGAGCGGGGCTGCGAGGTACGAGCGGCCCCGGTCGACGAGGGAAGGAGCCGGGTAGGAGCGGCCGAACCGCGACGCGTCAGCGTCGCCGGCAGTTCGTGAGGTACGAGCGGCCCCGGTCGACGAGGGAAGGAGCCGGGTAGGAGCGGCCGAACCGCGACGCGCCAGCGTCGCCATGGAAACTGCCTGAGATGCTGGTGAATATGCGGACTTTGTTGAATGTCATCTGGTTGGTTTTCGCGGGAATCTGGTTGGCGATCGGCTATGTCCTCGCGGGCATCGTCTGCTGTGTGCTGATCATCACGATCCCGTTCGGTATCGCGTCGTTCCGGATCGCCGCCTACGCGCTGTGGCCCTTCGGCAGGACCGTGGTGCGCGACCCCGACGCGGGGGTGATGTCCACCATCGGCAATGTGATCTGGTTCGTCGTGGCCGGGATCTGGCTGGCGATCGGGCATCTGCTGACCTCGATCCCGCTCTTCCTGTCGATCATCGGAATCCCGCTGGGCCTCGCCAACCTCAAGCTGATTCCCGTCTCCCTGCTGCCGCTGGGCGCCCGTATCGTCGACAGCGACGACGCCGAGGCGTTTTACCACAGATAGCCCGGGCAGGCGGGTGAGATTCGATCGTTGCCCGCCTGGCTCGTGATCAAGCACGGCTGGGAATACCGTTGTGTGGCATGACGTCCACTGATGCCCCGGCCCAGCGGCCCGAACCCGAGCGGAGCCCTTCGCGCGGGCCCGGGACATGGCTGCACACGGGTCTCGGGTGGATCCGCGGCACGGATGTCTGGACCCGGCTGCTGGCGATGCTCGCGTGGATTCGCGGAACCGACCTGTGGGCGCTGGTCACCGCCACCACGAACGCGGGCGTCACCTACCGGGTCACCGGCCTGGCGGGGGAGGCGGCCTTCTTCGCGCTGCTGTCGCTGCCGCCGTTCATGCTCGGCCTGATCGGCGTGCTCGGCCAGCTGACCCGGGTGTTCGGCCCCGAGACCGTCAAGAACGTCAGCGACTGGATCGACCAGCAGGCCCACCTGCTCTTCACGGACAACGCCGTCGACACCGTCGTCACCCCGCTCATCGAGGACGTGTTGAAGCCCGAGAACCAGGTCTCGCTGATCTCCCTGGGCTTTCTGCTCGCGCTCTGGTCGGGCTCGCGGGCGCTGTTCGTCTACGTCGACCTGATCTCGGTCGCCTACGGCCTCGGCGAGGAGCGGGGCATCATCCGCACCCGCCTGATGTCCTTCGGGTTCTATCTCGCGGGCCTGCTGATCGGGCTGGTGGTGATGCCCGTGCTCGTTCTGGGACCCGTCGCGCTGCGCGGCGCCCTGCCGACCGACTACGCCCCGCTGGTCGACGTCCTCTACTGGCCGGTGGTCGTCATCGGCTCGGTGATCTTCCTTACCCTGCTCTACCACGTGAGCGTGCCCGTACGCACGCGCTGGTGGCGGGAGCTGCCCGGAGCGGTGCTCGCCCTCGTCATCTGGATCGTCTGCGCCGCGGTGCTGCGCGCGGTGCTCGCCGCCTGGTTCTCCCCGGTCTCCATCTACGGCTCGCTCGCCGCGCCCATCGCCGTACTGCTCTGGCTCTACATCACCGCGCTGGCCGTGCTCATCGGGGCCACGCTCAACGCCGAGGTCGACCGGCTCTGGCCGGTCGGCGGCGCAGGTCGCGCCAGCCGCATGGGTTAGTCCGCTATCGTCTATGCGGCGACTGGCGCATAGGGTGGGAGAGACCACCGGGGAGCTGAAGGGCGAGAAGGCCGAGCGCCTGGGTCTTCACGCGATGTCGACGATGACAGGGGAGTGAAGGCGCATGAGTGCTCTTTCCAGCGTGGATCCACAGATCGCCGAACTCATCAAGGCCGAGGAGCGGCGGCAGGCCGACACCGTCAAGCTGATCGCTTCGGAGAACTACGTCTCCAAGGCCGTCCTTGAGGCCACCGGAACCGTCCTCACCAACAAGTACTCCGAGGGCTACCCCGGCAAGCGCTACTACGAGGGGCAGCAGGTCATCGACCAGATCGAGACCATCGCCATCGACAGGGCCAAGTCCCTGTTCGGGGTGAACCACGCCAACGTCCAGCCCTATTCGGGCTCGCCCGCCAACCTCGCGATCTACCTGGCCTTCCTGAAGCCGGGCGAGACCGTGATGGGCATGGGCCTGCCCTTCGGCGGCCACCTGACCCACGGCTGGTCGGTCTCGGCCACCGGCAAGTGGTTCAACCCGGTCCGCTACGGGGTTCGCAAGGACACCGGCCGCGTCGACATGGACGAGGTGCGCGAGATCGCCCTCCGCGAGCGACCCAAGGTGATCTTCTGCGGCGGTACCGCGATCCCGCGCACCATCGACTTCCCGGCCTTCGCCGAGATCGCCCGCGAGGTCGGTGCCGTGCTCGCCGCGGACATCGCGCACATCGCGGGCCTGGTGGCCGGTGGCGCCCACCCGTCCCCGGTCGGTTACGCGGACGTCATCTCCACCACCACCCACAAGACCCTGCGTGGGCCCAGGGGCGCCATGCTCATGGCCACCTCCGACGAGCACGCCACCGCCCTCAACAAGGCGGTCTTCCCCGGCCTGCAGGGCGGCCCGCACAACCACACCACCGCGGCCATCGCGGTGGCGCTGAAGGAAGCGGCGACCGACGACTTCAAGGACTACGCCCGCCAGGTCGTCCTGAACGCCAAGGCGCTGGCCGAGGAGCTCAGCGGCCGCGGCTTCGACCTGGTCTCCGGTGGCACGGACAACCACCTCATCCTGTTCGACCTGACCCCCAAGGGCATCGGCGGCAAGCCCGCCGCCCAGGCTCTGGACAAGGCGGGTCTGGAGACCAACTACAACACCGTGCCGTTCGACACGCGCAAGCCGTTCGACCCGTCGGGTATCCGCATCGGCACCGCGGGCGTGACCAGCCGTGGCATGGGGGTCGCCGAGATGCGGCAGATCGGCGCCTGGATCGACCAGGTCGTCACCGCCCTGGCCAAGGACGAGGACGAGGCCAAGCACGTCATCACCCGAGTCCACGGCGAGGTCAGGGAGCTCACCTCCCACTTCCCGGCACCGGGCCTGTGACCGGGCCCTCGCCGGCGCGGTCCCGGGCGTGCCCGGGAC
>NZ_JBFAOJ010000055.1:0-63306 GCF_040675205.1 Streptosporangium sp. NPDC049644
TCGAACCCGGCCGCGGCCGGGTTCAGCCAGGGGCCCGCGTCGGTGAGAGGCCGGAGCAGACCGTCGTACACCCCGCCCAGCAGGTGAGGCCCCAGCAGAGCCGAGACGGGAGATCCGCCGCGGTCGGCGGGATCGCCTGGTGCCAGCCCACCGGTGTACTCGTACGCCTGCACTGTGGCGCGGCCGTCCCTCAGCGTGACGATCTCGCCCGGCAGCCTGTGCGGCCCGAGCAGGACCAGCTCGAACATGGCCGCGCCGGTGAGGTCCTCGACTTCGACCAAGGGGCCGTTGACCCGGCTCACGGTGCCCACAGCCGCTCCACCTCCGCTCCGAGTGCGTCAACGGCTCGTGCGGCCAGCGCGCTGAGCGTGCAGTCGACGCGTCGCCCGCGTCCCTCTGCCAGCACGCCGCCGTCAGGCTGCTCTTTCACCACCATGTCCGCCCCTCCGGCGCTGCGGGTCAGAGCGCTCAGCCGGTCGAGCAGCCCGGGGTAACAGGGGTCGTCGCGCAGTGCCCTGACCGCGGCGGCCGACCGTGCGCACAGTTCGTCCAGGGCCTCCCGCTGAGCGGCGAGTTCCGTGTTGCGGGCTCGGCGCTCGGCGTGGACCCGTTCGGTGACCGCATCCGCCCTGGCCTGGGCGGCTCCGTCGGCGCGGGCGTCGGCGAGGATGCTCCGGGCCTCCTGGCGGGCGGCCGCGACCAGTTCGGCGGCCTCTTCCTCGGCCCCGGCCGCGATCTCCGCGGTGTCGATCTCGACCTGCCTGGACAGGGCTTCGGCCAGCGGTGCCAGGGCGTCCCGCATGGTCGTCACGGCGGCATCACCACCGTCAACCTCGCTGTGGCCTGCTCGCCGACGGCCTCGGCCGCCTTCGGGGTGAGGATCACCACGGCGACGTCGTCGCCGAGACAGGTCCATGCCGCACGGGCGGCATCGGGTGTGTCGGCCGGCAGGACGACCACTCCGGCAAGCCGGAAACCCGTCACGCGGACGGTCTCACCGATGACGACGACGGTCGCCATGGCCGGTCAAGCCCGTCCGATGAGGATGATGCCGATGACGAGCCCGTAGATGGCGATCCCTTCGGCCAGGCCGACGATGACGATGGCACGCCCGAACAGTTCGGGCCGCTCGCTCATCGCGGCGAGCGCCGCGGCTCCGGTGTAGGCGACGGCTATGCCCGCGCCGATCGCCGAACCGGCGACCGCGATGGCCGCGCCGAGCAGGGCCGCCCAGTTGCCGCCGGCGGCGGCGTTGACCGTCGCCGTCCCCTGGGCGGAGCCCGCGGTCGCCGCGCAGACAAGCAGGATGACCGAGGCGAGCGCGATGGCCGCGTTGAACGTGTGCAGCCCTCGCCTCAGCCAGACGGACATGGCGCGACCTCCTGGGACGTCGGCGGCAGGTGCCAGGGACGGAAGGGCCGTCCCTCGGTTTGGAAGACCTTGGAGAACAGTTCGTAGTACTCGAGCCGCAGCGCCTGGACTCCGGCCACGAGCCCTTCGATCGTCAGCGCCAGCGCGTTGCCCAGCAGGAAAAGCGCCGCCGCGGCGGCGGGGCGGCGGCCCACAGCCCGGTGGTGGCGCCCCAGACGATCGATCCGATGGCGGTGTGGGTGAGGCCGAAGGCGGCGAGCCGGGCGAAGGAGGCGACATTCGCGCACAACCGGACGACCGCGTCGAAGAGCTGGATCGTCGCCTGGACGGTTCCGCTCGCACCGCCTCCCGCCTCGGCGTAGAACCCGGTGAAAGCCAGGACCAGTCCCACTGCGGCGATCACGCCACCGGTGACGGTCAGCCAGCCGAACTTCGCGTACCACCCGAGCAAGGCGAGCCCCAGTCCGAAGAACAGCGCCGAACCTGCGACCCCGGCCGGGGAGTACAGGGTGGCCGGCCAGCCGCCCTCCCGCCACCGGTTCACGACGCCCAGCAGGTAGGCGGCCGCGAGCAGCAGCGCGCCACCACCGAGAGCCGCGGCGAGGAGGGTGAGCGGGTCGGCCAGCGGCCGCACCCAGAGCACGGGGACGACGCCCGTGGGGCCGAAGAACTCGCCGTAGAGCAGACCGAAGAGCATGCTCGCCAGCCCGGCGCCGACGAAGAACGGCCACGCCCGATGAAAACGGGACAGCCATCGCGGACGTTTGCGATACAGCCCGACCGCCGCGACGAGCAGCAACAGCCCGTGCCCGACGTCGCCGAACATCATGCCGAACATCAGTACGTACGCGCCGACGGCCAGGGGTGTCGGGTCGACGTCGGCGTACGGCGTCGACCCGTAGGTGGTGACGAGCGGGGCCAGGTTGCCGCGCAGCCCCTCGGAACGCAACAGGGACGGGGCCTCCCTGCCCCGGGGACGGGCGAGCGGCACCACGGCCCCGCCCTCGGGCGCCACCCGGCCCGACAGTTCGGAGACGACTTTGGCGGGCGCCCAGCCCACGAGCGCCGCCACCTCACCGCGGACGACAGCGGTCTTCGAGATGCCGGCAGCGGCGCGTCAGGCGGCGTGGACAGCTCCACGACCCCCGCCTGCCCCACGATCCTCAGCACGTCGTCCAGCGAACGGGCGGGGGCGACGATCGCCACCCGCTCCATCCGGACGGGCCGCAGCGCCTCTCGCCAGTTCATGGCCCCGGTTCCCGGCGGGTCCGGTCGCGTGAGCGTATCGCTGTCACGACCGCGCGGCCAGTTCCAGGGCGGCGCGCACCCGCCGGGCGTCCGCCGCCAGTACGGCGACCGAGCCGAGGACCGGGCCCGCCGTGAAGCCCGCCCCGGTCAGGAGGTCGCGCCCTTCGTCTTCCACCCGCTGCCACCAGCGCTCCTCGCCTCGCGACAGCTCACGCGGATCCTCGATCTCCTGCAGCACCCAGCGCGCCGCCCTGGGAAGCCGCTCGGCCATCTCGCGTATCGAGGGCGCGTCCAGCGCGCCGTCCCCGACGAGTACCCGGCAGCGCCCCCGCGCTCGTTCGGCCAGCCTGGCGCCTTCCGCCAGGTGCGTACGGGCGAGCAGCAGGGCCGTCGCCCCCAAAGCCCACGACCTGGCCCGCGGAACGGTCTCGACCACCCCTTCGGCCCAGGCCAGGCGCATGTCCAGTTGGATCTCGCGGGGGCCGGCACCGCCCGGATCTCCCCACGGGGAGGTGGCCAGCGCCGCCCGTACCTCGGCAAGGGATCCGCACAGCCGCAGCCTCTGCCACTCGGTGCCCAGCGAGCCCAGGACGAACTCGGGTTCTGCCTCACCTCCCGCGAACCGGCAGATCAGCTCGTCCACGTTGGCGAGCTCGAACCAGCGGGCCAGCACGCGGATCATCTGCCCTCCCTCCCGAGGCAGCCAGCCGGCCAGCACACGCAGATGCCACAGCAGGGTGGCCAGGACCGCCCACTGGGCCTCCGCCAGAGTTTGCCCACGCCGCACGTCATGCCCGTACGGCGTGTCACCCAGCAGGGCCACCGCCTCGCGTACGGACCCGCATGTCGCGATGCGCCGCGCACCCGCGCTTCCCGCCCTCCGCCGGACGAGAGCTCTGGCGCGTGTCGCCCCGGCGGCCCACGAAGCGGTCATGACCGTTCATCGGCCAGGGACCTGACCATGTCGGTCACCCGGGCCACCATCTCCGGCATCCGAGCGGCCGAGCGGCTGCGGACCCCCTCAGCGGCGGCCACGGCCTCACGCAGGAGCTCCTCAGTCGCCTGATCGCGGTCCTGACGGGCAAGGGCCGACAGCCGTGCACGCTCCGCGTCCGCCTCCGCGTGGGCCGAGGCGACGATGGCCGCGGCCTGATCGTGGGCATGCGCCCGCACGTGGTCGGCACGGCGTCGGGCGTGTTCCCGCTCGTTCGCGCACGCGGCCTGGATGTCGGCGAGTGCCGAAAAGATCGGCGCCAGTTCGTCGGCCTGGTCGGCCAACTGGTCGGCGGGGACGCCCGCCGGGGCCGCCGCCCCGGGCACGCCGGAGGGGCGGAACCGTGCCAGGAAATCGCCCAGCCGGACCATCGCTCACCTCCCCACGCCCCGTCACCTTGGGTAATGCCCGCGACAGAACCAAAAGTCGGTCAATAGACGGCCGAATGTCTGTCAGGCTGTGGAGCCGGCGAAGGGTCGCCGGCGGAGCCCGAACCGGTGGTTCAGCGCCGCGACGGCCCGCTGATCCTCATTCGGCCGTGCCGACCGGCTGGTCGACATGGCCAAGCGGACGGCCTGACCACCGGTCAGCCGGTCAGCGCAGCCGTCGCAGTAGCGGCGAAGGCGGCTTCTCGCAGGGCGCCAACCGGATTCGGGCGTCCACGGTGGCTGTGCCTTCTGGTGTGACCATGACCGGATTGAGGTCCAGTTCGGCCACCTGCGGCAGATCCTCGAGCAGCCTGCCGATCCGTACGACTTGATCGGCCAGGGCGGGGACGTCGACGGGTGGCGAACCGCGATAGCCGTACAGCACCGGAGCGCAGCGCAGCTCGTTGATCATGTCGATGGCATCGATGACGGGCGGTACCCGGAAGACGCGGTCGGCCAGCAGATCGGCCATCACCCCGCCCATGCCGACCATGACCAGCGGCCCGAACATCGAGTAGTTCACGCCGCCCACAATGATCTCCACGCCTCCGGACAGCATTCGCTGGACGGTCGCACCGGTCATCTCCGCGCCTATCCGTGCTGACATATCGTGATATGCCCGTCGTACCTCGTCTGGGGTCTGGAGGTTGAGCCGGACCCCGCCAACCTCGCTCTTGTGCACGGGGCCTGTGGCCTTGAGCACGACGGGCAGCCCGATGCGGGAGGCCGCCGCGACGGCGGTCTCAGGGCCGTCCACGTCAACGGACTTCACCGGCGTCGCGCCGTAGCAGCCGAGCAGCCGGGCGGCATCGGCGGGTGCCAGCCAGCCACCATCCGGGCGCGCCTTCAACTCCGCGTGAACGATCTCCCGGGCGGTCTTCTCGTCAGCCGGAGGAGGTACCGGCACAGGTTCGACGGGGCGGCTGCGCCATTCGGCGTAGCGCACCACGTGGGCCAGAGCCTGGACGGCCTGCTCGGGGAAGGCGTAGCTGGGCACGCGGCCGTCGATCAGGTCGTCGTGGCCGACGACGCAGGCCAGCATGGTCTTGTCCGCTGTCCTGGCCGCTGTCCTGGCCGCGTCGGCGATGGCCCGGCAGGTCGCGTCCAGGCCATCGCCGAATGGCGGGGTATAGACGGCGAGGACCACGTCGATGTCGGGTGAGGCGGCCAGGGCCTCGATGGCGGCGCCGATCTCGGCGGCTGTGGCATCGGCGGTCAGGTCGACCGGGTTGCCCAGCGCGGCGGCGGCACGGGCGTCCAGCAGCCCGGGCGGCAGTTCGGGAACGACGAGGCCGTGGACTTCGCAGGCGTCGGCGGCCATCGCCTGCGGCCCGCCCGAGTTGCCCACGATGGCCATCCGGCGACCGCGCGGCAGCGGCTGGGCGGCCAGCAGCTTGGCGGTGTCGATAAGCTCGGGGACGCTGTCGAGCCGGATCACGCCGGCGGCCCGAGCGAGCACGTCCACCGCCACGTCCGGGGTGGCCGCGGCGGCGGTGTGCGAGCGTACCGCCCGGCCTCCGGCCTTGCCGCGGCCGCTCTTGACCAGCAGCACCGGCTTGCGCCTGCCGACCCGGCGGGTGATGCGCGCGAACCTGCGCGGGTTGCCGAACGACTCCAGATACAGCGCGATCACACCGGTGTCGTCGTCGTCCTCCCAGTACTCCAGCAGGTCGTTGCCGCTGACGTCGGCCTTGTTACCGACCGACACGAACGACGACACGTCCAGCCGATCCAGCAACGCCGCGCCCACGGCACCGGACTGCGACATCAACGCCACCCGGCCCCGGACGGGCCGGTGCGGCAGGAAGCTGGCGTTCAGCCTGGCTCCGGTGTTCACCACGCCCAGGCAGTTCGGGCCGATGAGCCGCATCCCAGCCGTACGGCACACCCGCAGTAGTTCCGACTCCGCCGCACGCTGTCCGGCCTCGGCGAACCCCGACGTCAGCACCACCAGCCCGGCCACCCCCGCCGCCGCGCAGTCGCGCGCCACCTGGAGCACATGTCGGGCAGGCACCGCCACCACCGCCAGATCCACGCCGCCGGGCACCTTGGGGTGGCAGGTCAGCCCGGCGATCTCGCTCGCGTTGGGGTTGACGGGATAGATCGGCCCGCGGAAACCGCCGTCGATGAGGTTGCGCAGCACCTTGTGCCCGACAGCGTGTTCGTCGCGGCCCGCGCCGATCACCGCCACCGCGCGGGGCGCCAGCACACGCGCGAGGGACGCCCGCCCCGCCTCGTGGTCACGAACCTCGATGGCCGCCATCAGCCTGGGAGTGGACTCGGCGGCGATGCTGACGTGCACCGTGTCGCCATCAAAGCGCTGCTCCACCTTCAGGCCCAGGTCGCGCAGCACCCGGATCATCGGCCGATTCTCGGCCAGCACGTCGGCCACCAGTTCGCGTACGCCGTGCTCGGCGGCGTCCACGGCGATGTGCTCCAGCAGCAGCGTGCCCAGGCCGTGCCCGTGCACGGCGTCGTCCAGAAGGATGCCCAGGTCGGCGCGGCCGTCCTCGATGGGGATGTACTCGGCTACCGCGACCAGCCGGTCGTGCAGGCCCGCCACCAGCGCGCGTCCGTCGTACCTGTCACCGGTGATGCGCTCGATGTAGGTGTGCGCGGTGTTGCGGCCGCTGGTGAAGAAACGCAGGTATGCCGAGCGCTCCGACGAGCGGTTCACCAGCTCGTGCAGCTCCTCGCGATCGGCGGGACGGAGCGGGCGCACGTGGGCGATGCCGCCGTCGCGCAGCAGCACGTCGTATCCGTCGGGCATGCCGGTCTTCCGTTCAGATGCAGGGCAGCCGCGTGGACCGAGTTCGGTCCTCCGGACCCGACGTTTCCGCACTGCCGGTCGCGCCCGGCAGTGCCGGACGGCCCTTCGGCCAAGGCCGAAGGTCCCTGACGCCGCGTGCTTCGGAGGGTCATCGTGGGCGAGCCGGAGACCAGGGCTCCGGCGGGCTCCTCGTCCTGTTCTTCGGCGGGTGTCCCGCGCCGGCAGTTCGCCGGCGCGACCTTGGCCGGTCTCCGGCTCGAAACGGCTGGTCGAGGGCGCTACCGAACCGCCCCGGACGTACGGGCGGATTCCCGGCGCAGGACGCTAGCGGGGGAAGACGATCGTCTTGTGACCGTCGAGCAGGACACGCTGCTCGGTGTGCCAGCGGACGGCGCGGGCCAGGGCCTGGCACTCGACGTCACGGCCGATGGCGGCGAGGTCGTCCGCGGAGTGGGTGTGGTTGACCCGAGCGACCTCCTGCTCGATGATCGGCCCCTCGTCGAGATCGGCGGTCACGTAGTGCGCGGTCGCGCCGATCAGCTTCACGCCGCGGGAGTGCGCCTGGTGGTAGGGCTTGGCGCCCTTGAACGACGGCAGGAACGAGTGGTGGATATTGATCACGTTGCCCGCGAGCTTGACACAGAGGTCCTCGGAGAGCACCTGCATGTAGCGGGCGAGCACCACCAGGTCGGCCCGGTAGTGGTCGACGAGGGTCAGCACCTCCGCCTCCTGCCTGGCCTTGGTCTCGGGAGTGACCGGCAGGTGGTGGTAGTCGATGCCGTACGACTGGGTCAGCGGCCGCAGGTCCGGATGGTTGGAGACGACCGCGACGATCTCGATGTCGAGCAGGCCCGAGCGTGTCCGGTAGAGCAGGTCGTTCAGGCAGTGGCCGAACTTGCTGACCATCACCAGCACCCGCGGCTTGACGGACGCCTCCCGCAGCTTGAAATCCATGCCGAACTCGGGGGCGAGCGCCGCGAAGGCCTCGCGCAGTTCCCCGTCGGGCAGCGGAGAGGCGAACTGCACCCGCATGAAGAACCGCTCGGTCACGGCGTCACCGAACTGCTGGCTCTCGATGATGTTGCAGCCCCGTCCGGCCAGGAGACCGGAGACCGCCGCCACCACGCCAGGACGGTCCGGGCAGGACAGCGTCAACACAAACTCGGCCCTGGAACTCATGCCTTCACCCTTGAGCTGGAGAGGTCGGATCGTAAGGTACTTCCACCTGACCTGGGCAGACTACAGCGGATCCCGGCGCCACACCCAGTCGGTCGGCACCCGGCGGTGATAGCGTCCCTGAGCTATGAACACCCCTCAGCCGAACGACCGGCCCGCCGCCCGGGTGGTCTGTGTGGACTCCTTCGGCCGGGTGCTTCTCATGCACTGGCGTGACGCCGTCAGCGGCCGGAACCTGTGGGAGCCACCGGGCGGCGGCATAGACCCAGGCGAGACCCCCCTTGACGCGGCACGGCGGGAACTGACGGAGGAGACAGGACTGCCCGGCGCGGCGGTCATGGACCGCTGGGTGCCGGTACGCCGTGACTTCCACTGGCTCGGCGTCCACTACGTCAAGACCGAACGGTTCTACCTGGCCAGGTTCGAGGACACTCCCACGGTGGGCCCGGGGTCGTTCAGCGTCGAAGAGCACACCACCCACCTGGGCTCCGGCTGGTTCTCGACGGAGGAGATGGCCGATCTCCCCGACCACCTGGAGCCCCCGGACCTGCCGGAGGTCGTCTCCCGCGTCACCCGGCTGGGGAGCCGGTCATCGAGCACGGCCCTCGATCTCGAAGATCGAGGGCCGCGGTCGTCAGGGAACGATTCTTCCGACCGGTGAGAATCTCAGCCCTTGTGGATGGCGCCGGCAATGCCACCGAGCCTGGACACGCCAAATTTGTGAACAATGATCTTTTTCATCGCACTCACCCGAGGACGGCGATAGCCACGAAGAACAAGTATTCGGATATTTTCGAAATTGGCAATGCCAAATAGCAAAGTGGTCTAAATTCGAGTCACTGCATTAGAGGGGACATAGCGACTATTAGCTCTTTTTCTCCATAAACCACCACAGATCCCCCTCGTTCTTCCCTGCGGATCTCGCGCCACCCGAACTTGCGATAGAGCTCCATCGCCGCGGGCTGGCTCAGGGTGGTATCCCCACGGAGCCTTACGTAGCCGAGTTCAATCGCCCGCGCCTCCAGCGCGACGACCATCTGGGCGCCGAATCCACGACGCTGGAACTCCGGATGAACCCGCATGCGGCACATCTCGGCGGTCTGATCGTCCACGCGACGGAGCCCACCCATCGTGACAATACGTCCGTCGGGCGTCTCACCCACGAGGAACTCTCCCCGGTCGGCGAGATAGATCTCGTGGATCCTGGGGAAGTCGTCCTCGTAGTAGACGCCGTCCCCCGGCGCGAGACCGACCTGGGCCAGGCATATCTGGTGGAGCGCCCAGACGGATTCGATGTCGGACCAGCGATAACGCCGAAGCGTCGGCCTCAACTGCCACCCCCGTCGGCCACCGCGTCATCCGTCCACGCGCTGCGGCCGCGCAGCGATTCCAGGTAGACCTTGAGCTTGGGATGCCCCGGAGCCTTCACCTCGGCCTGCCTGCCCACCTCGTGGGCACGCTGCATGAGGATGTCGGGCCTGCACGCCTCGTCGAGACCCGAGATCGTACTCTGGGCGATCTCCAGCGCCTCGTCCACATCGCCCTCAAGGATCTTGCACTGGGCACGGTCGAACTTGATGAAGGTCGGGTCGAGCCAGTCGGTCGGTCCGTACTTGGTGAGCGCCTGTTCCAGGATGAGGTCGGCCTCCATCGCCTGCCCGAGCTTGACCAGCGCGTCTCCCTGGTGAAAGTAGAGCTGGCGCTCGGTGTAGCCGAAGGTCGCGTCATCCTGGTC
Organism: Streptosporangium sp. NPDC049644; assembly: GCF_040675205.1. Lineage (NCBI taxonomy): Bacteria > Bacillati > Actinomycetota > Actinomycetes > Streptosporangiales > Streptosporangiaceae > Streptosporangium > Streptosporangium sp. NPDC049644. Next base: position 9,723 of record NZ_JBFAOJ010000055.1, read on the forward strand.
CGCGGCGGTCATCTGGGAGAAGGCCGCCCTGGCCCGGGACAGCGCCCGCTTCGCCTGGTCGACCACGTCCTTCTTGCCCGCGCCCGACATCATCGCCAGCGCACGGGCCTCGACCACCGGGGCCATGGCCTGGGCCGCGCAGGGCGTCTGCCCGGCCAGGTCCCGGCTCTTCTTCGCGAGGTTGAGCGCCTCGCGCGGGTCACCGTAGTAGAGCGGGACCAGAGCCTCCCTGGCCGTGACCCACGCCCGCAACGCGCGGTCGCCGGTCTCGTCCGCGGCGGTCCTGCCGGTCCTGAAGAAGGATCGGGCGAGCCTGTGGTCGCCGAGATTGACCATGATCATGCCGCTCAGGCCGGCCAGCTGGGCCGCCATGCGGCACAACCGTTCCTGCAGGTCGACCGGCTGGCGCCGTTCCATGGCCTTGCGCACCGCGCTGAACTCCAGCATCACGTCGCACAGCAGCCTGAGCGGGGGGGTGTTCATGTACTGGCGGCCGAAGCCGATGGTGGATTCCTCCCACTGGTCGAGCATCGCGGGCGAGACGGTGGCCGAGACCAGTGTGTCGTCCATCCTCCTGCGGATGCTCTCCACCGATCCAAGCACCTGTCCGTCCAGCACGATGCCGCTGCCTGCCAGGAGCTGTAAGAGTGTCCTCCGTAACACGTTCTCGTCCTCCTCGCCCCCGTCCGCGGAAGGGTCCAAGCCGATCGGCTGGATCAGCATCTCGCGCGGATCAGGGGATGTGTCGGGTCTTCCGTCCTGGAGATCGCCTCGGACGACACCGGGCATCCTGTGGCCGTGGCCGCAGATGCACGGGCCGTCGTACCCGAGGGAGGCCGGCTCGACTCGGTAGGCGGAGCACAGGTAGTGCAGGTACTCGGGACCGGGCCGCTTCAGCCCGCTCTCGTACGCGGACAGGAGCGTCTCACCGATGCCGGGGGCCGACTTGCCGTCGCGTTCGAACAGCGCCCGTATCTGTTCGATGACGTCCGCGAGGGCGACGCCGTGCGCCAGCCTGTGACCTTTGACCCGTGTAGTCCCGAATTGCGAATTGCATTTCTCGTAGATTTCCTCGGCTATCTGCGCCGAGGACTTCCCGGCGGCCAGGCCACGGGCCCGGACCTGCCGTGCTAGTTCTGTCTCCCTGTGCTGCCTGCCGGACATACCGGCCCCTCTCTCGTGGCCAGCTGGGCTGGCTGGCACACTTAGTCCCGACCGGTCCTCTCTCCCTTGACACACTGTGATCTTTTCGTCGCACTGTGCCTACCGAGAATGATGGACCACGTTTGACTCATCCGGAACGCGCTAATAAAGCCACCGGCTAAGAATCGTCCTCCGGCGGACTGTTTCTTTCAACCTACTTGGCACAACGCCCACCCTGAACTGGGTTTTCCCTGAATTGACCCACGGGGCCGCGGTGAGTCATCTTTGGCGGGCAGCACCGAAGGCGTGATCGAGCGAACACGATTCGGTGCCGGCGAACCGAAACCACGAGGAGGGGCGAGGTGGGTGAAGACGATTTCCGACACCTGGAACGACTGGTGACGGAGCTTGACTGCCGCGGGCTGCACGCCCGTGTGGTGCGGACCCACTCGGGCCGTGCGTTCGTGCGTGTGATCAACCCGAAGGCGACCAGCCTCGCGGAGAACGTCACCTGCCGAGCACAGGCCACCCCCAGCCACCGGGATTGGTACTACTGGTGGTCCTGGGGTGAACGGATGCACACGGTGGAAGACCCAGCCGGTGCCGCGACCAAGGTCGCACGCGTACTCGCCGCGGTAGGGGAATGAGGTGAGCGGTGCGGAGGGCTTCACCCGCCCGACGCGCCGTACCTACCACGGCCCGGCGGAGCCGACGGGATGACCGGTGCGGAGCGTCCTCGGACGCTGGTCACCCCGTCGGCTCCGAATCGTCGGACCGGCCGGCCACGTTCCATGAGGGACCGCCGACCGGACACCCGCGGACTCCCAACGGTGGGACCGCGGAGGCTCTCGCGAGCCGAAACCCATGAACTGCCGTAAGGCAAAGGCTGCCGCCCGGTCTCTCGTCCGGGCGGTGACCAGGAGGGATCCCCCTCGGGAACGGCACGGGACACGCTTCCGGGTGCGTGTCCCGTCCGGGCCGCCCGTCACCGGGGCATCCGGGTCCGCCTCCGCGGCCCCAGATCCGGATGTCCCCGTCTTCCCCGGCGTGATGTGACGGAGGCCGGTTCGATCGGCAATATGGGTAGGTCGCATGACTCGCCCATCTGACTCGTCGATCCGATCCGAGAGGGATCCACTCCGTGTTCCTGCTTTCCCCCACGCCCGTCCCCAGCCCCACCCCCAGCTTGACTCCCGGCGTGACCCCGAGCGTCACCTCGACCCCCGACCCTGGAGTCGTGGTCGAGGAGTTGCTCGACATGAGCGCGGGTCTGACAAAGGGCTGCGGGGACGGTGGCGGGATGATCTGCGACTTCGTGCAGATGATCGTCCCGGTGAGCTGGGCGGCTCCCGCGATCGCAGGCATGATCGCCATCGCGCTGGTCGTGGTCATCGCGCTGGCTCTGCGCAACGTGGCGCACCGGCTGATCAGCCGGGTGGTGCGGAAGGCCTCCTCCGAGCGCACGTCCCTGGCGGGGCGGCTACGCGGCAGGGAGGCGGTGACCCCGGAGGGCCTCGACGCGATCGTGGCCGAGCGGCGCAGGCAGCGGGCCGAGACCATCGGTTCCGTGCTCAAGCCGGTCGCCTCGATCATCATCCTGGGCACCGCCGCGCTGACCGTCCTGGAGCGGCTCTCCGTCCCCATCGCCCCCCTGCTGACCAGCGTGGGCATTCTGGGCGTGGCGGTCGGCTTCGGCGCCCAGGAACTCGTCAAGGACTTCATCGCGGGCATGTTCATGCTCCTGGAGGACCAGTACGGCGTGGGCGACGTGATCGACACGGGCACCGCGATCGGCACCGTGGAGGCCGTCACCCTGCGCATCACCCGCCTGCGCGACAGCGACGGCCGGGTCTGGTACATCCGTAACGGCACCATCACCCGCGTCGGCAACGAGTCCCAGGGCTGGTCTCGCGCCACCGTCGACGTGCCCGTGGCCTACGCCTCCGACATCCCCGCGGTCCGTGACCTGCTCAAGCAGGTCGCGGACGAGATATGGAACGACCTCGCCTTCCGCGACTCCATCATCGTCGAGGAGCCGCAGGTCTGGGGCATCGAGCAGATCTCCGACACCGCCGTCATCTTCAGGATCAGTGTCAAGACCATCCCCTCCCGGCAGGCCGAGGTCGCCCGCGAGCTCCGCGTCCGGGTCAAGTCCGCCCTCGACCGAGCCGAAATCCCGATCGCCGGCTGACGTCAATTAGGCTGGAGGCGTGTCCGTTACCCCCGGGGAATCCCAGTCCTTCTACGACGCCGTCGGCGGCGAAGAGACCTTCAGGCGTCTCGTGCACCACTTCTACCAAGGAGTGGCGGCCGATCCGGTGCTACGGCCGCTTTATCCCGAAGATGATCTCGACGGGGCCGAAGAGCGGCTGCGCCTGTTCCTCATCCAGTACTGGGGCGGCCCCAGCACCTACAGCGCGCAGCGGGGCCACCCGCGCCTGCGGATGCGGCACAACCCGTTCGTCATCCGCTCGGTCGAGCACGACGCCTGGCTCAGGCACATGCATGACGCGGTGCTCTCCCTGAAGCTCCCCGAGGACCTGGAGAAACGTCTCTGGGACTATCTCGTGTACGCGGCGAGCAGCATGATCAACGCCCCTGACGCATAAACTTCGTCAAGCGGGGGCAGTCCAAAGCACATGGAATCCCCCTGGTGGCGTGATGCCGTCGTCTACGAGATCTACGTTCGCAGCTTCGCCGACGCCTCCGGAGACGGCGTCGGCGATCTGCCCGGCATCCGGCAGCGTCTGCCGTACCTCGCGGAACTCGGTGTGGACGCGATATGGCTGACTCCCTTCTACCGCTCCCCCATGGCCGACGGTGGCTACGACGTGGCCGACTATCGTGACGTCGACCCCCTTTTCGGCACGCTCGCCGATTTCGACGAGCTCGTCGCCGAGGCGCATCGGCTCGGTCTCCGGGTGATCGTGGACATCGTCCCGAACCACAGCTCCTCGGCTCACGAGTGGTTCCAGGCCGCGCTGCGCGGTGAGGGACGCGATCGCTACATCTTCCGTGACGGCGGCGATCTGCCTCCCAACAACTGGCAGTCGACCTTCAGCGGCCCGGCCTGGACCAGGACCCCCGACGGGCAGTGGTATCTGCATCTTTTCGCTGCGGAACAACCTGACTTCAACTGGCGCAACCCCGAGGTGCACGCCGAGTTCCTCGACGTGCTGCGGTTCTGGCTCGACCGGGGGGTGGACGGGTTCAGGATCGACGTGGCGATGGGCCTGTACAAGGCCGAGGACCTGCCGGACACCCCGCCGCAGGATCAGGCGTTCAAGGCCGAGTCGCCGATCTGGGGCCGGCCCGAGGTGCACGAGGTCTACCGCGCCTGGCGCAAGGTGCTCGACTCCTACGACGGCGAGCGGGTGGCGGTCGGCGAGGTCTGGACCGACTCCGTCGAGGATCTCGCGCTCTACCTCCGCCCCGACGAGCTCCACCAGAGCTTCAACTTCGCCTGGCTGGAGGCACCCTGGTCCGGACCCGCGTTCAAGAAGATCATCGATGACACACTGGCCGCGGTGACCGCTCCCACCTGGGTGCTCTCCAACCACGACGTGGTCCGCCATGTGACCCGGTACGGCGACGGCCTGACCAACTCCACCATGGGCCTGGCCCGCGCCCGCGCGGCGCTGCTCGCCATGCTCGCCCTACCGGGCTCCGCATATCTCTACCAGGGGGAGGAACTGGGCCTCCCCGAGGTGAGGAATCTTCCCCCGGAGGCCCGTCAGGACCCCATCTTCGCCCGTTCCAAGGGAGAGCTGCCCGGCCGCGACGGCTGCCGGGTCCCCATCCCCTGGTCCGGCATGGCCGAACCGTACGGCTTCTCGCCCGATGGAGCGCGGCCCTGGCTGCCCCAACCCGTCGAGTGGGCCGCGCTCTCCGCCGAACGCCAGTCGAGCGATCCCGGCTCGACGCTGAACTTCTACCAGGAGGTCCTGCGGGTCCGCCGCGACTTCCGCGGCACGCTGCCCGAAGAGATCATCTGGCAGGAGAGCCCCGAGGACGCCCTCATCTTCAGCCGGGGTTCCCTGATCTGCGTCATCAACTGCGGTTCCCAGCCGGTGCGACTGCCGCCGCACGACCGCGTCCTGATCGGCAGCGCCCCGGTGGAGGGCCACCTGCTCCTGCCGGACAGCGCGGTCTGGCTGTACGCCCCCGAGGTCTGACGGCTCACGGCAGGCGGCGGACGGCCGCGGGTACGGCCGTCCGCCGCCTGCCGAGTCGAGGCCGGGGAAGGCCTCAGTCCATCGCGAACCTGCGCAGGTAGGCGATCTCGTCCTGGCTCAGCCGCCGCGGGGAGGCACTCTCCACGTCGTAGGCCACGATCACCGAGCGGGCCTTGACGAACACTTCGTCATCGTCGCGGATCTCGTACGCGAGGGTGAACCGTACCGGACGGATCTCCGTCACCCACGACTCCACCCGGACCGGGTCGGGTCTGAAGGTGAGGGGACGCCGGTAGTCGATCTCATGCCGGGCGATCACCAGTCCGGCGAAAGGGACGTTTCCCTCGCGTTGGGGATCGACGTGGAACATCCCCAGCCGCGCGTCCTCCAGATAGTCGAGGAACCGCACGTTGTTGACGTGACCCAGCGAGTCGATGTCGGCGAACCTGACAGCCCTGGGGAACACATGTCGGTGGCCATGGCCGACCTCGTCCGCGACGCTCTGTCCAAACACACCCAGAACCGTAGCGAGCCACCGCTGCCCGTCGTACGGCGGGGCACCGGAGGCTCGTGCGGTCGCGACCGGGAGAGCACCTGGCACGACCCGTGCCAGGTGCCCCTGCCCGTCCCGGAGACCGGGGTCAGTCGCGGGTGAGCTTGCGGTAGGTGACGCGGTGCGGCCGGGCCGCGTCGGCACCCAGACGCTCGATCTTGTTCTTCTCGTAGTCGGCGAAGTTGCCCTCGAACCAGAACCAGTTCGAACCCTCTTCCCAGGCCAGGATGTGGGTCGCGATGCGGTCCAGGAACCACCGGTCGTGCGAGGTGATGACCGCGCAGCCGGGGAACTCCAGCAGCGCGTTCTCCAGGCTGGAGAGCGTCTCGGTGTCGAGGTCGTTGGTGGGCTCGTCGAGCAGGAGCACGTTGCCGCCCTGCTTGAGGGTGAGCGCCAGGTTGAGCCGGTTGCGCTCGCCACCGGACAGGATGCCCGCCTTCTTCTGCTGGTCCGGCCCCTTGAACCCGAACGCGGCGATGTAGGCGCGCGACGGCATCTCGACCTGGCCGACCTTGATGTAGTCGAGCCCGTCGGAGACGACCTCCCAGACGTTCTTCGCCGGGTCGATCCCGCCCCGGCTCTGGTCGGCGTAGGAGATCTTGACGGTGTCACCGACGACGATCTCGCCACTGTCCGGCGTCTCGCCGCCGGTGATCATCCGGAACAGGGTGGTCTTGCCGACACCGTTCGGACCAATGACGCCGACGATGCCGTTGCGCGGCAGGTCGAAGGAGAGGCTCTCCATCAGGACGCGCTCCTCGAAGCCCTTGGTGAGCTTCTCGGCCCGGATGACCGTGGTGCCCAGACGCGGGCCCGGCGGGATCTGGATCTCCTCGAAGTCGAGCTTGCGGTGCTTGTCGGCCTCGGCGGCCATCTCCTCGTAGCGCTGCAGGCGCGCCCGGCTCTTGGTCTGGCGGGCCCTGGCGTTGGAGCGGACCCACTCCAGCTCCTCCTCCAGGCGCTTCTTGCGCTTGGCGTCCTTCTGACCTTCGAGCTTGAGCCGCGCGGCCTTGGCCTCCAGGTAGGTGGAGTAGTTGCCCTCATAGGGGTGGCAACGGCCGCGGTCGAGCTCCAGGATCCAGTTGGCCACGTTGTCCAGGAAGTAGCGGTCGTGGGTGACGGCCAGCACGGTGCCCGGGTACTTCTCCAGGTGGGACTCCAGCCACTGGACGCTCTCCGCGTCGAGGTGGTTGGTGGGCTCGTCGAGCAGGAGCAGATCGGGCTGCTCCAGGAGCAGCTTGCAGAGGGCGACCCGGCGGCGCTCTCCACCGGAGAGCTGGGTCACCTCTGCGTCCGGCGGGGGGCAGCGGAGGGCGTCCATCGCCTGCTCCAGCTGGCTGTCGAGATCCCAGCCGTTGCGGTGGTCCAGGGCGTCCTGGAGCTTGCCCATCTCGTCGAGCAGCTCGTCGCTGTAGTCGGTGGCCATCAGCTCGGCGATCTCGTTGAAGCGGTCGAGCATCGCCTTGGTCTCGGCGACGCCCTCTTCGACGTTGCCGAGGACGGTCTTGGATTCGTTGAGGGGGGGCTCCTGCTGGAGCATGCCGACGGTGAAGCCGGGCATGAGCCGGGCGTCGCCGTTGGACGGCTGCTCCAGGCCCGCCATCATCTTCAGCAGCGTCGACTTTCCGGTGCCGTTGGGACCCAGGACACCGATCTTGGCTCCCGGCAGGAACGACAACGTCACGTCGTCGAGGACGACCTTGTCGCCGTGCGCCTTGCGCACGCGCTGCAGTGTGTAGATGTACTCCGGCATGCCTTTAGTTTAGGGCCTGGAAAGTTCAGCAGTGCTTGCGAGGAACCTCGGGCCCTCAGGCCAAGCAGAGCGAGTCCGCCAAGCGCCTGCCGAAGGCCCGCAGGCGCAAGGAGTCCCGGCTCGCCCGGGACGTCGACCGCGGCCCGGGACATCGCCTCACGCGGTGCCACAAGCTGGGCGGTGAGTCACACTGCCTGACGCGGACCAAGCCGTCGAAGCCACCGGCGGCGAGGAACTGCGAGCTCAGTCCTCAGGGCTGAGAAGCCGACCTGGGGGCGGCCTCGGATCCGGGCCTGCGGGCCGGAGGCACGATGGTGGCCGACAGGCAGATCTGGTCTCGGCCGAGTTCCTTGGCGCGGTAGAGGGCGAGGTCGGCCGCGGCGAGCAGTTCGATCAGGTCGTCCCCGTGCACGCTCATGATCGCGACACCGACCGAGATCGTCACGGTGATCATGTTGTCGTCGGCCGGGAGCGCCATCCGTCCCACCCGGGAGCGCAGCCGCTCGGCGACCCTGCGGGCCTCTGTCACGTCGGCCCTGGGCAGCAGGACGACGAACTCCTCACCGCCGAACCGGCCCACCACGTCGTAGTCGCGAAGCTGGCTGCGGATGGTGTCGGCCACTCCGACGAGGACCTGGTCGCCGATCAGGTGACCGTAGGTGTCGTTGACCCTCTTGAAATGGTCGATGTCGACGATCAGCAGCGCGAGCGTCTCCCCCGTGCGACGCGCCCTGACGATCTCGGTGTCGGCCTCCCGCTGCCAGGCCGCGGCGTTCAGCAGGCCGGTCTTGAGGTCGGTGCGGGCCGCGGCCTGAAGCTGGGCGTGCAGCAGGCTGCGCTGGAGCAGCACCACCGGGGGCAGCGCCAGGACCAGCAGAGCCGGATTGAGCCCGCAGGTGATGGAGATGATGACGCCGAGGCAGAGCTCGACGACGTCGAGGAGCAGGTTCTCCCGGTTCCACAGGACCTCCCGCCAGCGGCTGTCGGGATCGGCGGTGTGCGCCGCGATGGCGATCAGCGCGGTGTTGATCACCGTGAACAGGACCGCGCAGCCGACGGCCACCAGGATCGGTCCTCCGTCGCCCCTGGTCAGCGCGTTCAGGTCACCGACCGCGGCATGGAAGAGCAGGGAGGCCGCACATCCGGCCAGGCCGATCGCCGCCGAGCTGAAGACCCGTCGGTAGACGACCGTCGCGCGCACCCGTCTCTGCAGCAGGAACTGGAGCGGAATGGGCGCCAGGAGCGCGTAGAGCGGCGGGAGCAGCAGCGCGGCGGGCAACCACCAGGCGGAGAGCAGGTCCCGGTGCACGCCGGCCGGCATGCCCAGCCTCCGGGTCGCCTCGATGCACACGGCTCCACACGCCATCAGCGCGGTGAAGGTCAGCGCATCGGGCCAGCGGAAGACCCCGGATGCCAGGAAGAAAACGATCGCGGCGAGATCCAGCGCTACTACCCCGCAGAGGTAGCCGACCAGCGGGCGGCGCTGTCCAAGCAGGGGCCAGCGATCGGCCAAGGGTGTCATGCCGTCGCGCGGTTTGACCGAGGTGTGGCTGGGAGCCGCCATGTCGTCCCCCTCTCCGACTAACGATGTGTAACACAATAGTTGCGGAGTGTGCGACGCGCGATGGGAACCGCTACCTTTGACGGAGTGGGCCAGCCCACCGGTTGACCTACGTTTTGGAAACCGCTCCCTCGCGAGCGGGCCGTGCGGGAAAGGAGCAAGCCATGCTGCGGGGCGTGACCTGGACCTGAATCAGGTGTCCTGGGCATCTGACACGGGCAAGACCATCGGCTGGTTATCTCGGCGTCGCCGCGCTTCCGTGGTGAGACACCGACCGCGTCCGGCCGGTGCCTCCTGACTCCGCCCGAACCAGACCCTCCTACCGTGTGAGGTCCTGTACTTCCGTCAGGCATCCTGTTCCCGCGAAGTCCGCGCTTCACCGGACGCCTGCCCCCTCATCTCCCGTCCGAAATCCTCTCTGCCGATCTCCTGTTCCAAGTCTTCTGCTCGAATCCGCCCCGTCCCGCCGTCCGCGTTCTTCCCCTGCGCGGATCAGCGCCCATTCCCCTGTCCGAATTCGACTCCCCGTCCACCTCGAACGATTCCTTCGCCCCTCCGGTTCCGGCCGGCCGATCGGGTTGGGAGGCCCGCGGCCCGGACCTCCCAACGAGAGGCGGCTCAGGCCGCCACACGCTCCCGCGTCGGCCAGGGCGCCTCATCGCTCACATCTGGGTGGATCTTCACCGTGCCCGGCACGGCCCCGGCCGTCCCCTCCCCGGTGACCCCCGCGGCCGGGTCGTCGGCCCCCACCACCCCCACCCGCCTCGTCGTGCCCTTCGCCGCCTTCCTTCTCCTGGTCACGGCCTCTCCCGCCGCCGGCTCCTCCCCGGCGGAGCCGTGATCCACCGCATGCGAGGCGGCCTCTCCGCGGGTCGCACCTCCCTCGGCAGGCCCGCCCGGCGTGGCCCGCTCGTCGTCGAGCCCGACCCGCGGCGGGGGCAGGGCGCCGGGTGCCTCCGCCTCGACGGGGGCGCCGCCGCTCATCGCCCAGTCGGACGTCTCGCGATCGAGCTCGATCCGCTCCGCGCTGCCCAGGGCCGCGACCGGGCCGCCGCGCTGTGGCTTGCTGAAGCTGCCGAGCCCCCAGCGCAGGTCGTGCCCGAGCGAGTTGGCCTCCACCTCGGGCATGAACCGGCGCTCGCCCTCGTGGGTGAACTCGCGGATCCGCAACCGCCCCTGAACGACGACGGGCTGGCCCAGCTGAACCGACTGGGCGACGTTGTCGGCGAGCCCGCGGAAGCAGCGGACGCCGAAGTAGGTCGTCTCACCGTTGCGCCACTGCTGGTTCTCCCGATCGAAGTAACGACTGGTCGAGGCGATCTTGAGCGAGGTGACCCGGGAGCCGTCGGGGAAGGTGTGCTGGCGTGGCGTGGCCGCGACGTTACCGGTCAGCGTGACGTAGATGTCGTTCATCGTGCCTCCCATGAGCGCCGGCTGAGTGCCGGCGGCGTGAAAGACACGATGGTCCGAGCCGTACCCCTCGCGAGTTGCCGAATCGCGTTCTGGGGACAACCGCCGGACACTCGACCGGGTTGTGGACAACTCCGGGAATCAGCCCCGCAGGCTCCGCATGGCCGAGTAGAACTCGTTGTAGCGGGTCAGCTCGCGCTCCACCGGCTCGATCACCATGCTCTCCGCGAGCCCGGCGACCCTGCGGCGCATCTCGCGTTCCAGCGCGTCACGCTCGTTGCCCGCGCCGAGCACGATGAAGTTACGGCTGGCCACCGCGGTGAGCAACCCGAGCCCGAGCACCGAGAGCATCATCAGCCCCACCCACGGCAGCGAGGCGGCGTCGCCGAACACCTCCAGCCCCGCCGGCGGCTTCCCCGTGCCGAACACGCCGTAGACCAGGGCCGTACCGACCCAGGCGAGGCCCGCGACGAAGAGCAGGACCAGCAGGTACTGCCAGGCGAGAAGCAGCCGCCACCAGCCGGGGACCCTGTCCAGGCGCGGTGCGACCTCCGAGAGCTCCTCCGACAGCACCTGGGGCAGCTGCGCCGAGCGGGAGCGCGCGGCATCCCTGATCCCGCTCTGCCACGCCTCGTGCATGCCGGAGGTCAGGCCGTCGGCCAGGGCGTGCACGGCGGTGTCCACCTCGGCCGGCTGCGCGCTGACCGAGCCGCCGGTCAGGCTGCGGATCTCGTCTCGCAGATCGCCCAGGCGCAGGCTGTTCAACGGATCAGGGCGGAGCTTGGCCGCCCAGCGGGCGTAGGGCCAGCCGACCCACTCACCGGACCTGGCGGCGTAGACGTTCTCCATCGCCTCGCCGACGGCGGGAACTCCGGCCGCGTCGCAGAGGGCGTCGGTGAGGCCGATCCGGCGGGCGTCGTCGATGGAGGAGGGCGGCGCCGGGGTGCCGTCGGCGGGCATGACCTTCGCCAGGCGGAGCGTCAGCCGGTCGAGGTCGGCCTCCAGGCGCTGGGTGGCGGCCCTGCGCCTGGACACGGTCTCGGCGAGGACCGCCTTGAGGTCGTCCACGCCCGTACCCGTGATCGCCGAGGTGGTGACGACCACGGGGTGCTCGACCCCCTCGCGGTGGAGAAGGTCCTCCAGGTCCGCGACGCACTCGGCCAGTTCCTCCTCGTCGAGCCGGTCGGACTGGTTGAGCACGAAGACCGTCACCGCCTCGTGCCCGGCCAGGTCGGTCACGTAACGCCGGTGCGTGGAGGCGTCGGCGTACTTCTGCGGGTCGAGCACCCACACGACGAGGTCCGCGACCTGGATCAGCCGGTCGGCCTCGCTGTCGGTCAGTGCCCGGATGGAGTCGTGGTCGGGCAGGTCGAGCAGGATCAGCCCGTGCAGCCGGCTCTCCCCGCGGTCCAGGGCACTGGCCCGCGCGAAGCGGTGGCGCCACTGGATCTGCAGCCAGTCGAGCAGCGGGCCCGCACCGTCCAGGCCCCAGACGCAGGCGTGGGTACGGGCGGTGGTCGGGCGGCGCACTCCCGTCGGCGACAGCTCCAGGCCGGAGATCGAGTTGAACAGCGTCGACTTGCCGCTGCCCGTGCCTCCCGCGAGCGCGACCACCGTGTGGTCGGAGGAGAGCTTGAGCCTGTCACCGGCACGCAGCAGCAACTGCCCAGACTCGGTGAGGAGCTTGGGCTCGACCCTGCCCGGCCCCAGCTCCACGATCCGAGCCAGCGCGGCGAGCCGGCTGCCGAGACCTTGGCGTGACTGGGTGGTGCCAACACTCATCGGGCGACCTCAAGGTTGTACGTTGCCTGGTAAAGGCGGGTGGCGGCGGATTCATCCGGTATGCCGGCGCCATCGAGAGCCTGGATGTAACGCGCCGTCTCGTCGTCGAAGAGCATGCCGATCCGGGCGCGGAGATCACTCCGGGCCTTCACCCCGATGTTGCGCAGCGACTCCGCGCCGAGCAGCGCGTGTACCAGCCGTTGCGGCAGCGCACCGGTGCCGTTCCGCGCCTCCGAGGCGCCGTAACCGAGCAGTCCGATGGTCAGGATCAGCGACAGGGACTCGACGTCGAACGAGATCACCCTGGCCACCGATCGCTTGGTCACCCCCTCGGTGCGGATCAGCTCGGTGATGTGCTCCTGCCAGGCCGCGATGGTCCGGCCGGCCCTGCGCGGGAGGTCGTCGGACGCCTGGCCGAGCTCGGCGGCCGCCAGGATCTCCTGCGCCCCCGGACGGTTCAACCAGCGCGAGGCGGCCTCCTCCGCGGCCCGCTGCGCCGCCGAGACGACCACCGACTCCAACCCCGTCCGCAGCGCGGACCTCAGCGCGCTGAGCCGCTCGGGTGCCTGATGGCTCGCCTTGCCCGCGAGGCGGCCGGGCTTGCGCAGCTGAAGGGTACGCATGAGATCACCGGAACCGGCGAAGTCCTGCCAGCGGGCGAGGACCTCACCTCGGAGCAGCGAACCGTCGCCGGTGCTCTCGTCGACCTCGACCAGCGCCTGGGCGTAGGCGCTCTCCACGTCGGCGCGGAGGTCTCTGCGGAAGGCGACCTGGATCTCCAGCTGCTTGGCCAGGGCGGGCACCCGGGTGCGGAAGCTGTTCAGCACCCCGTCCAGGGTGGCCCGCACGGCCTGCTCACGACGCCGCTCGTCGACCGACAGCTCGGTCAGCCACAAACGCAGCTCGCTCACCTCGTGGTCGGGGAGCATGCCGTCGGTGACCTTGCCCTCGTTGACGACGAACCGGTCGACCTCGCCGAGACCGTACTCGGTGAGCATCCTGACGAAGTGCTTGGTGATCACTTCTCTGGACTTGGCCGGCACCCTGGAGAGCACGATGGCCAGCTTGGCTCCGCGCTCCTTGGCCAGGCGGAGCAGCCGCCAGGCCGGGGCGTCGGCGTAGCGGGCGGCGGTGGTGACGAAGATCCACAGATCGGCCGCGTCGAGCATGCGGTGCGCGATCTCGTGGTGCTCCTCGACCACCGAGTCGATGTCGGGGGTGTCGAGCAGCGCCACACCGGGCGGTAGGCGCTCGGTGGAGACGAGCACGAGGCCGCCGGAGGCCGCCTCGAGGTCGGGCTCGCTGAGCCGCCGGAGGCTACCGAGCAGGTCGCCCTCGGCGAACCACTCGTGATCGTCGGGGTGGCAGGCCAGGACAGGCGTCCCGGTCGTCGGACGGCGCACACCGGTCGCGCTGACCTTGGCGTTGGCCAGCGTGTTGAGGAGCGTGGACTTGCCCGCGCCGGTGGAGCCCGCGACCACGACGAGGGCGGGCGCGGTGCTCGTGTGGACCCGGGGGATCACGTAGTCGTCGAGCTGGGCCAGGATCTCGCTCTGGACCCGCCTGGCCTCCTCGGCCCCGGGGATGTCCAGGCCGAAACCGAGGTCGGTGACGCCGGCGCGTACGGCGGTGAGCGCGCCGCTCAGGGCCTTGGAGACGGCCTCGGGAAGCGGCGTCTCCCGCACCCGGTCGCCCGGCGCCCCCGCGTCCTCCTTGCCTCCGGCCTCCTCGTTCCCGTCGTCCCCGTCGGCCTCGCCGTCCCCGTCGGCCTCGCCGTCGCCCTGGGTCTCCGCGCCGGTCTCACCCTCCTGCGGAGCCTGCTCATCGATCTCGGCGGGCTCGGCGTCGCGCTGAACCCCGTCGCCGGCCAGGGCCCGCGCTCCGGCATCGCCGCCGTCCTCGGCTCCGTCCTCGGCCCCGCCGGCGCCAGGCGTCCCGGCGTCGCTCTCCGCTTCGTTTTCCGGCTCCTCGTCACGCTCCTCCCGGGGCGTGTCCCCGATCTCCCCGTCATCCGCGAGGAGGACGACGACCTCGTCCGGCTCTTCCTGCTTCTCCTGGGATCTGTTCACCCGAAGGGGCGGAGCGGCGGCCTCGGCCCGGGAGGAAGAGCCGTCGTTCGCCGTACGGGAGGGGGCCGCGGCACCTTCCCCGGGACGGTCGGTGCGGGGAGCGCTCGGGGGAACTGGGGCGCCTGGGCGGAAGAGCGCACCGGGAGCGGCCTGGGGGACAGGCGCGCCGGGAGGAGAAGGTGTGACGGGGCCGCCACCGGCACGGGGAGCGCCCGGGAAAGCGGGCCCCGGACGGAAGGTCGCACCGCGAGAAGCTCCCGCGACTTCCCCCCGGGAGGCGGGGGCACCCGGTCTCGGGGGGACAGCGGGAGGAGCGGTGGCAGGGCCACCACCGCGCGAAGCGCCGGGGGAAGGAGGGGCACCCTGCCCCGGGTCCGCCCCCGGCGGGGCGGGAGCGCCTCCACGGGGAGCACCCGGCGAGGCTGGAGCACCACCACGGGGGGCCTTCTGAGGGGCAGGGGCACCGCCGCGGGAAGCGGCCGGCGGGGCGCCCGCACCGGGGGTCGCACCGGGCGAGGCCGGCGCGGGACCGCCGCGAGAGGCGCCCGGGGGGCGGCTGCCCGGGGCGCCGGCGGCGGGCCTGCCCACCTCCCGGGAAGTGGTGATGGCGGCGATCGTGGCCTGCGCGGCGGCCGCGGCGGCGTGGAAGGCCGCCATCGCCTCCTCCGAGGCGGGGGGTGCGGCTGGACCAGCCGCCCCGCCCGGACCGGCTCTCCTGCCCGGAGGCGCGGCGGGACCGGCCGCACCGGCGGCGGGCTGGGCGCGGGCGCGGACGGAGGCGGCGTCATCGTCTGGGCGGATGGCGCCGAAGGTCACCGTCTGCTCGCCGGGAGATTCCTGGTCATCCGACGGGGGGCCGTCGGGTGGCTCCTGGGGGATGCCGACGAGGCGAGGGTCACGGCCACCACCCGATTGGGGGGGCCTGTTGGAAGCCGATTTCACGGTACTCGCTCCGCTCGAACCATCTCGACCTCCTGGCCGACCTTCACGACATCACCGACGATCACGATCGCAGGGGGCCGAATCTCAGCCGCGCTTACGCGCTCCGCCACGGTGGAGAGCGTGGCGTAAAGAGCGCGCTGGGTCGGAAGGGTACCGTCCTGTACCACCATTACGGGAGTTTCCGGCGAACGTCCGTTATAGAGCAATGTTTCGGCGATCACTCCGATCCGTTCGACCGCCATCATAAGCACCAGCGTGCCGCCGGATCTGGCGAGATTGGGCCAGTCGACCGTGGATCTCTCGTCGCCAGGCGGGACGTGTACGGAGACCACGTGGAATTCCTGGCTGACGCCGCGATGCGTCACGGGCACGTTCGCGGCGGCCGGCGCCGCGACCGGGCTGGTGATGCCCGGGACCACGACCACCGGGATGCCCTCGCGGGCGCAGGCGAGCAACTCCTCGCCGCCGCGGCCGAAGACGAACGGGTCGCCTCCCTTGAGCCGGACCACGAACTTGCCCTGTCTGGCGTGCTCGATCAGCAGCTCGTTGATCCTCTCCTGGGCCAGGTAGCGACCGTAGGGGATCTTCGCGGCGTCGATCAGCTCGACGTCCGGGGAGAGCTCGTCGAGCAGTGCCTGCGGGGCGAGCCGGTCGGCGACGACCACGTCGGCCTGGGCCAGCAGCTGCCGCCCGCGGACCGTGATCAGGCCGGGGTCGCCGGGGCCACCGCCGACCAGGGCGACGCCCACGGGCTTGGTGCGGTTGCGCCGGGCGTCGACCGTACCGTCCCTGAGGGCTCCCACGACGGCGTCCCTGATCCCGGCGGCGCGCCGGGGATCGCCTCCGGCGGTGATCGCCACACTGATCTCGTCCACCTTGCCGCTGGCCGGGGTCCAGGCCGCGGAGGCGTCCTTGTCGTCGGCGCGCACGCACCAGACCCGCTTCGCCTCGGCCTCCTCGGCCACGGCGGCGTTCACCTCGGGGTTGTCCGTGCAGGCCTGCACCAGCCAGGCCCCGTCGACGTCGCCGGCCTGGTAGCGCCTGGCCTCCCAGGTCACCCGGCCTGTCGCGATGAAATCGTCGAGGGCGTGCGTGACGCTCGTCGAGACGATGGTGACCAGTGCGCCCGCGTCGAGCAGCGCCGGCACACGCCGCTGGGCGACGCGCCCGCCGCCCACGACGAGCACCCGCCGCCCGGAGAGGCGCAAGCCGAGCAGGTAGGGCGACATGATGACCGATCTCCCGTTCACGAGGAATTGCGAATCATGACGTGCTTAGGAGGTAAACCTACCGGCTAACGGGGCTCTCTTTGCTGCACCTGTGTTAACAGGTGTCAAGAAAGGGCTGACTGTTGTCGACCGGTCGGCTTAAGACTTCCGCAGGTCAGGCTTCCTTGTCCGTCACACCGGCGGAATCGAAGGTCGCGACTTCGTGCATCACCCTGGCCGCAGCGCAGACGAGCGGGTGGGCGAGCAGGCCGCCGGTGCCCTCGCCGAGCCGGAGTTCCAACTCCACCAGGGGGCGCAGGCCCAGGTGATCCAGGGCCGCGGCGTGACCGGGTTCGGCCGAGCGGTGCCCGGCCACGCAGTGGTCGACGACGTCGGGCGCCAGTGCCGCCGCCGCCAGTGCCGCCGCTCCCGCGATGACACCGTCCAGGATGACCGGCACCCGCAGAGCGGCCCCGGCGAGGACGAATCCGGCGATCGCCGCGTGTTCCAGGCCGCCGACCGCGGCCAGCGTCTCCAGGGCGGACACCGGGGAGGCGGCGCCCGGCCCGCGCTCCAGACCGTTCACCCGGAGTGCCTCGCGGACCACCTCGACCTTGCGTTCCAGGGTCTCGCCGTCGATGCCGGTTCCCCTGCCGGTCACGGCCGCCGCTTCGTGTCCGGTGAACGCGCAGATCAACGCGGCCGAGGCGGTGGTGTTGGCGATGCCCATGTCTCCGGTGATCAGGCAGCGGGCGCCTCCGTCGACGAGACCCCGGGCATGGGCGATCCCGGCCTCCAGGGCCGCGACCGCCTGCTCGGGGGTCATCGCCGGTCCGCGGGACAGGTCGGCCGTACCGTACGCGATCTTACTGATCGTCAGTCCCGGCGCCGGGTCGAGGTCGGCGGCCACGCCGACGTCGACGACCGTCACCGAGGCTCCCACCTGGGCGGCGAAGGCGTTGGCCACGGCGCCGCCCGCGAGGAAGTTGCCGACCATCTGCAGGGTGACCTCCTGCGGCCACGGGGTCACGCCCCTGGCGTGGACACCGTGGTCGGCGGCGAAGATCGCCAGAGCCGCGGGAACCGGGAGTGGCGGCGGGCTGACCGCCGCGGCCCCGGCCAGCCGTATCGCCACCTCCTCCAGCGCGCCGAGCGCGCCCCTGGGCTTGGTCAGGCGGTCCTGGTGGGCTCGGGCCTCGGCGACGGCCGCCGGGTCGGCGGGACGAATCGCCGCGATGGTCTCCTGGAGGATGGTCATGCGCTTCAGTCTCCTCTAGAAACCAGCATTCGAAAAAACGCCGGAAACCGCATCACGGGATCACCACGCGATGCCGCTGAGCGCCTCCTCGTAGCGCTCGATGACCACGTCGGCCAGACCCTCGCAGTCGCCGATGACGTCGGCGCAGCGAACGTCCAGGTTGGCGTGGCCGGCGGCGTAGGCCATGGCCTGAGCCCAGACGCGGTCGAGCAGGCCGCCGGCGAAGAGCAGGTAGGGCACGACGATCACGCGCTTGGCGCCGAGGCGGCGGCAGCGCTCGATGCCGCCGGGGACGCCGGGCGGGGTGAGGGAGACGAACGCCGTCTCCACGGTCATGTACTCGTGGGCGTGGGTCTCCCAGAAGAGCCGGGAGACCCGGTGCACGTCGGCGTTGGACTCTGGGCTGGTGGAGCCGTCGCCGACCAGGACGACGGCGGTCTCGCCGATCTCGATGTGCTCGGGTTCGTCGTCGAGCGGCCCGGCGGCGGCGGGGACCAGCCGGAGGCTGGCGACCTCGGCGGCGGCGTCGGCCAGACGCTCGGCGAGCAGCGCGAGGACGCGGGGGTCGGAGCCCAGGGGACGGCCGTAGTCGCAGGTGAGCATGGGGTGTCTCTCCCGCTCGCGGGCCATCGCGGCAGGGATGTCCGTGCCGAGCCACACGTCGCCGGTGAGGCTCATCGGCTGGGCCACCATCCGGTGGTGCCCACGCGCGACCAACGAGGCGACGGAGTCGCTGAGGCGTGGCCTGGCCTTGCCGATGTAGCCCCCGGAGACGTCCGCCGCCGTCTGGTCCAGGCGGCAGCGGAGCCGATGGATGAACCTGCCGAATTCGGCGGATCCACCGTCGTTGTACGAGCCCTGCCCGATGAGCAGCAGCGGCGGTTTCGTGACTCCTCCGCTTCCCGAGGGGAGCGGCTTCTCGCTTCCCTCGACGGAGGTAGGCGACGGCCAAGCCCTGACCGCTTCAGACATCGGAACCGTAGCAGGGAGGCAATTCACCTGCCGGGTAAATCCGGCAGTCCCCTCGCTAAATATCATGGAAACAGGACTCCAATGACCTTGACCTGGGACTACGCAGTAGCGACTCGCGACAATATCCGATTTTGACACCGCATGAACAGGTAACGGATCGGTAAATTCTGTCTTTTCTTCCGCCGACCCGACGGATGGCGAGGATCGGATCGACCGCGGCGGGCGACGCTCCCCAGCGGGTCGGCCCATGTGGATCACACGCCCTGGCACGTTAGCCGGGCACGCGGGAGGCGTCCAGCACAGCCGTACCGGTGTTTCGGAGCCAGGTGCGCCCTCCCGGCCTCCGACCCGGAGGACGTCCTCCCGGGTCAGCGGATGACGACGACCTCCAGTGTGCGCGGGCCGTGCACGCCCTCCACCCGGTTCAGCTCGATGTCGCTGGTCGCGGAGGGACCGCTGATCCAGGTCAGCGGCCTGGACGGGTCGAGCCTGCCGACCGCCTCGGGAACGCCGGCCACGATCTGCCCGGCGCGCACGACGCACAGGTGATAGTCCGGTACCAGGGTCAGCGCCCGGCGCCCCTGCCCGGGGCCGGCGTCCAGCACGATCGTGCCGGTCTCCGCGATCGCCACGGCGCACCCGGTGACGACACCGTCAACCCCGTCCAACTCGGCCGCGCTCAGCGGCGGATCGTCGGTGACCGGTTCTCCGGGGACCCACTCGGACGGCAGCCCTTCGGGGACGACCAACCGGGTGGCGCCTCGGCGGGCCAGCGCCGCCGCGATCGTCGCGGCCGCCTCTCCCTCGTCCACCACGTGCACGACCGCCCGGTAGTCGGCCACCCGCTCGGCGAGCAGTTCCACCAGGCCCGTCGCGCGGGCCGGGTCCGGTGAGGTGCGGTAGGCGCGGGTTATCTCGACATCGCCGGCCCCGGCCACCGCGGAGCGGATCCGCGACAGGATCAGCTCCCTGCTGCCCGCAGCGGTCATTGAACGCCTCCGTCCGTACGGTCCCACCAGTCACGGAATGGCTCGGGAGGAATATCGGGAATGTCACGCGTGTCGGTCCAGGCCGACAGCGGGCCCGGCAGGCGTCCGGGGACGAATCTGCGCAGGCGGCCGCCGAGCCGCTGAGCGCGTGCCAGCCGCGCGGGGCGGTCGAACACCCACCCGGCGGCACGCATGCCCAGGCGCTCGACGCGTGCGTGGCGGACCTTGCCGCGCAGGTGGACCAGGACCTCGGGAATGTCGATCGCGACCGGGCAGGCGTCGAAGCAGGCGCCGCAGAGGGTCGAGGCGTACGGCAGCGACGCGTCCAGCTTCGAGGCGGTGCCGCGCAGCTGCGGGGTGAGGATCGCACCGATCGGTCCCGGATAGACCGAGCCGTACGCGTGGCCTCCGGCCCGCTCGTAGACCGGGCAGACGTTCAGGCAGGCCGAGCAGCGGATGCAGCGCAGCGCCTGACGGCCGATCTCGTCCGCCAGCACGTTCGTCCGGCCGTTGTCGAGCAGTACCAGGTGGAACTCCTGTCCCTCGACCGCGCCGGTCCAGGTGGAGGTGTAGGGGTTCATCCGCTCGCCGGTGGAGCTCCTGGGCAGCAGCTGGAGGAAGACCTCCAGGTCCTGCCAGCCGGGCAGCAGCTTCTCGATGCCGACCACGCTGATCAGCGTCTCGGGCAGGGTGAGGCACATCCGCCCGTTGCCCTCGGACTCCAGCACCACCAGCGTGCCGGTCTCGGCGATCATGAAGTTGGCGCCGGAGATCGCGACCCTGGTGGAAAGGAAGCGCTCGCGCAGGTGGAGCCGGGCGGCCTCGGCGAGGGCCCGGGGGTCGTCCGTCAGGTCCTCCGGTGCGGCGCGCCCCCAGTCGGCCATCCTCTCCCGGAAGATCTCGCGGATCTCCGCGCGGTTGCGGTGGATCGCCGGGACCAGGATGTGCGAGGGCCAGTCGTCGCCGAGCTGGACGATCAGCTCGGCCAGGTCGGTCTCGTAGGCGGTGATGCCCTCCAGTTCGAGTGCCTCGTTGAGGCCGATCTCCTGGGTCGCCATCGACTTGACCTTGACCACACTGGTCTCGCCGGTGGCCTTGACCAGGTCGGCGACGATCCGGTTGGCCTCCTTGGCGTCGGCCGCCCAGTGAACGTGGCCGCCCGCCGCGGTGACCGCCTCCTCCATGCGCACCAGGTAGTGCTCCAGATTGCGCAGGGTGTGGTCCTTGATCTCCTTGCCCGCCCGGCGGAGCTCGGCCCAGTCGGGCAGCTCACCGACCACGGCGGCCCGCTTGCCGCGGATCGTGTGGGTGGCCTTGCGGAGGTTGTACCTGAGCTGCGAGTCCCGCACGGCGACCGCGGCGTTCGCGGGGAAGGCCGGCATGCCGAGGAACGTGGCGCTCCCGCTCATCCGCGCACCGCCCTGTCGTCGCCGCTCTCCGTGGCGGCGAGGATCTCGGCGAGGTGCATGATCCGTACACCGGCGCGCTGGCGTGCCAGGGCGCCGCCGATGTGCATCAGGCAGGAGTTGTCGGCCGCGCACAGCACCTCGGCACCGGTGGTCACGACATTGTGCACCTTGTCCGCGCACATGGCGGCGGAGATCGCCGGGTTCTTCAGCGCGAAGGTGCCGCCGAAGCCGCAGCACTCGTCCGCTCCGCGGAGCGGGACCAGCTCCAGGCCCCTGACCTGCTCAAGCAGGCGGGTGGGCCGGTCCTGCAGGCGGAGGCCGCGCAGCGAGTGGCAGGTCGGGTGGTAGGTCACCCGGTGCGGGAAGTAGGCGCCGACGTCGGTGACGCCGAGGACGTCGACGAGGAACTCCGAGAGCTCGTAGACCTTCGGCACCGTCTCGGCCACCTCCGCGGCGAACGGACCGGGCGGGGGCCTCTCCCCCACGGGGGCTCCGGCGGGGGCCGGGGTGCGGGCCAGACGCGGATACTGCTCGCGGACCATCGCGGCGCACGACCCGGACGGCGCGACGACCGCGTCGTAGGAGGCGAAGACGTCCACGAAGTGCCGCGCGAGCCGCCTGCCCTCCTCGGGGTATCCCGTGTTGACGTGCATCTGGCCACAGCAGGTCTGCGCCCGCGGGAACTCGACGTCACATCCGAGGCGACGCAGCAGCGTGACGACCGCCCGCCCGGTGCCGGGAAAGAGCGTGTCGTTCACGCAGGTGATGAACAGGGCGACGCGCACGGTACTCCTTACGCTTTATGGTCAGACCATAGTATGGTCTGACCATATTCCCTCACAAGAGGAGGCCCCCTTGGGCGGTTGGCAACCGGTCCGGCGCACCCGGGCGTTCGAGGACGTGATCGCCCAGATCGAGCGACGCATCGCGGACGACGGGCTCACGGTCGGCGACCGCCTGCCCGGCGAGCGGCAACTGGCCGAGCAACTGCGGGTGAGCCGGTCGTCCGTACGCGAGGCGATGCGGGTTCTGGAGACGCTGGGCGTGGTGTCGTCGCAGGTCGGGCGGGGGCCGGACGCGGGGGCCTGCCTCATCTCCAGACCCGCGGACGCCCTGAGCGACCTGCTCAGACTCCACCTCGGGCTGTCGAACCTGTCGCTGGCGGAGGTCGTCGACGCCCGACTGATGATCGAACAGTGGTCCGCCGCGCATGCCGCCGCACAGGGGGCGGACCTGTCGGCCATGACCGCCGCGCTGGAGAGGATGGACGCCTCGACGACCGCGGAGGAGTTCGTCGAGCACGACACGGCCTTCCACGTGGCCATCGCCGAGGCGTCGGGCAACAGGCTGACCACCGCCATGATGCTCTCGCTGCGTGACTCGCTCCGCCGCTACGCGGTCGGCGCGGTCGAGCGCCTCGGCGACACGTCAGGGCTGATGGCCGATCATCATCGGATCCACCGGGCCATCGTCGCCGGGGACGCGGCGGGGGCCGCCGCCGCCGTCGAGGCCCACCTGCTGCGGGCCTACCCCGGCATCTCACGGTCCCCACGGGCCGAGGAAGAGGGGCCGGACGGGCAGCACGGGCGGCTTGACCGAGTCGGCTGACCTGCAGGTGGCGCCCGAGCAGGAGACCAGTGCGTCGAGCTGCTGGTTGAACTGGGCGATCACGGAGAGCGGGGTCTCGGCGGCGATGTTGCGGAGCTGGTAGGGATCCGCGACGAGGTCGTAGAGCTGGTACTCGCCGGTCGAGTAGCGGACGAAGGTGTGCCAGGCGGTCCGCATGCCCTGGTAGGCCGGGACCGGGGTCTGGCGGGCCGAACCCGGGTCCGTCGGGCGGTTGAACTCCAGCAGCACGTTCTGGCGCCACGAGGGCGGCGTGCGGCCCCGCAGGAGCGGCAGCAGGGAGCGGCCCTCGACGAAGTCGGGGAGCGTGACACCGGCCAGCTGGGCGAACGTCGGGGCCAGGTCCACCGTGGAGGCCATGTCGCCGACGACGTGGCCCGCCGGCACACCGGGGCCGCGGACCAGGAGCGGCACCTTGATGGACTCGTCGAAGGGGGTGGTCTTGCCCTGGGCGAGCCGGTGCTGGCCCTGATGGAACCCGTTATCGGAGGCGAAAAAGATATACGTTCCATCCAGCTTGCCGGCGACCCTGAGGGACTCGATCAGGGCGCCCACCATGTCGTCCACGCCGAGCATGGCCCGGAGCCGGTCGCGGTAGTGCCGGTCGATCTTCTGGACCTTCTTGGCGTCGAACTGCGGGAGCGACCTGAGCCAGAGCGGCTCGGCGCTGACATCCGGCTGGTTGAAGGACGGGGTGCGCGGAGCCACCGCCCCGGCGAAGGCGGCCTCGTGCCGGGGGGCGTGGTTGGCGGGATTGTGCGGGGCGATCGGGGCGAGGTAGAGGAAGAACGGGTCGTCGCCCGGCTGGGAGACGAACGCCCCCGCCTTCGCACTGAGCACGTCGGCCAGGTAGTCCTCCGGCGCGAAGCCGTAGGCCCGCAGCGCGCCGTTCTCGTTGAGCGTGTAGCCGTACTCCTCGTAGAGCCTGCGCACCGGCACGTCCCACTCGTCCCAGCCGGGTGGCACGTAGGTGGCGGCGGTGGCGCCGCCGGGGTAGTGGTTGAGGTACTTGCCCATCAGGCCGGTGCGGTAGCCGGCCGACTTCATCCAGGTCCCGAGCGTGGAACGTTCCAGACCGGTCGTGTGGTACTTGGTGAAACCGCCCTCGGGGGCGGTGTTGGTCAGCACTCCGTGGCTGTGCACGTACTGGGAGCGCATGATCGACGCGCGTGACGGGCAGCACCAGGAGTTCGGCACGAAGAACCTGTCAAAGCTGGTGCCGCTCCTGGCAAGGAGGTTTGAGATGTTGGGAAATTTCTGGAGATCCCCCGCATCCAGATCGTCAACGAGGACCAGCACGATGTTGGGCCGCTCCGCCGCGTGCGCCACGGCCGGGATCGCTCCCGTGACGGCGAGGGCGAGCAGAAAGATCAGGGAGAGGAGCTTGCGAGCTGCATAGAGCACAGATGGACGCTTCCCGGGAGACCGAATTTCGACACCTCACACTCGACCGACCAATGTAGAACGTGTTCTAATTGCGGGGCGTGTCCGGCCTTACGTTGCGAGGAGACCCGGTGAGTACCGACCTGAGACTCGGCCTGAACCTCGGCTACTGGCAGCGCGACGCCGACGACGCCACCGAACTCGTCCAGGCCGCGGAACGGCTGGGGTACGAGTCCGTCTGGACCGCGGAAGCCTACGGTAGCGACGCCTTCACCCCGCTGGCCTGGTACGGCGCGCGGACGTCCCGCATCAAACTGGGCACATCGGTGGTGCAGATCTCCGCCAGGACCCCGGCGGCGACCGCGATGACCGCGATGACCCTCGATCACCTCACCGGCGGGCGGCTGCTGCTCGGCATCGGCGCGTCCGGCCCCCAGGTGGTCGAGGGCTGGTACGGCCGGCCGTTCCCCAAGCCGCTGGCCCGCACCCGCGAGTACGTCGAGATCATGCGCAAGGTCTGGCGCCGCGAGGAGCCGGTGACCAGCGACGGCGAGCACTATCCCCTGCCCTACCCGGGCGGCGCGAACCTCGGCAAGCCGCTGAAGCTGATCACCCACCCGCTCCGCGGCGAGATCCCCCTCTATCTCGGCGCGGAGGGTCCGAAGAACGTCGCGCTCGCCGCCGAGATCGCCGACGGCTGGCTGCCGCTCTTCGTGTTCCCCGAGAAGATCGAACGGATGTACGGCCCCTCGCTCGCCGGCGCCGGGCCTGACTTCGACATCGCCGCCATGGTCATGACACTGATCACCGACGATGTCAGGGCTGCGCTGGACGGGGTGAAGATGATGCTGACCCTCTACATCGGCGGCATGGGCGCCAAGAGCCGCAACTTCCACGCCGACATCATCGGCAGGATGGGCTACGCCGAGGCCGCCGAGGAGATCCAGGCGCTCTACCTGGCCGGGCGCAGGGACGAGGCGTTCAACGCGATCCCCGACGAGCTGGCCGACGGCATCTCCCTGGTCGGCCCGGTGGGCCGCATCCGCGAACGCCTGGAGCTGTGGCGCAAGAGCCCGGTGAGCAACCTCCTGGTGATGGGCCCCCGCGACGAGGCCTCCCTGCGGACGATCCGGGACCTGGTCCTGGGCTGACGTCCCGGACAGCCCCACCTCGCCCCCGCAGGAGTGGCCCGGATCCGGCAGGCGCCCCGCCGCCCCCTCCCGGGCGGCGGGGCGAAAGATCACTTCCTGACGCCGAGTTCCCCGACCCAGCCGGAGCTCTCGTAGGCGACCTTGAAGCCCTTGCGGATGGGAACGAACACGGAGTTGGCGGTGCCCGCTCGGGGCTTCTCGTCCGGGCCGTCGTAGCGGAAGGCCAGCAGGCGCGCCCCCGACTCGTCGATGACCAGGGTGTGGTGGCCGTTGGCGGTGGTGACCGCGGTGCCCTTGCGACCGAGCGGGTCGAGAACCTCCTGCTTCAGCACGAGTCCTGGCTGGTCGGCCAGGATGCGCAGCATCGAGGCGCGCGTGGCCGCGCTCGTCGGCATGGACAGCAGGTGGCGCGCCGCATCG
The DNA here is from genome assembly GCF_040675205.1 of Streptosporangium sp. NPDC049644. Classification (NCBI taxonomy): domain Bacteria; kingdom Bacillati; phylum Actinomycetota; class Actinomycetes; order Streptosporangiales; family Streptosporangiaceae; genus Streptosporangium; species Streptosporangium sp. NPDC049644. Next base: position 35,527 of record NZ_JBFAOJ010000055.1, read on the forward strand.
AAGGCGAAGTCTGCGAACGGCCCCTCACGGTGCGCCGAGCGGAGCCAGCGCTCAAGTCCCTCGACGTCGCCGGGCAGCTTCTGCTCCTCCCCCACGGTCAGTGTCTTGGCACCGAGCCCTATTTGCAGGATCATGGCGAAGTCACTGGTCTCAGGGGAGGGCCACAGGGACGGTGATCCCTTGGCCTTCCACGCCGCCTCGTCGGAGGAGGTCTCGAAGGTGATCTTGACGTCCTGATTGGATGAGCTCCGCCCCTTTCGGCCGTCGGACCAGATCTCGTCGGTGTGGGCGACGACCGCGCCGGCCCCGACCGGCTCGAAGGTCCGGCTGCGCTCGAACCAGTACCGGCCCTGCGGGGTAACCTCACTCGCCGCCGTCTCCGCGCCCGCCAGCAGGAACGACCGGGCGTCAAGCGTGACCACCGGTGCGCCGGGCGTGGCGGCGGAGCCGGCGAGCGGGGTGACGAGCTCGGCGGTCCGGCCGCCGCCCGGTCCCCGCAACCCGATCGTCCCCGTCACGACGGCCGGCGCCGTCACCGCCGCGGCCAGCCCGACGAGGGCGCCGACCAGTGCGACCTTCGGGGCGAGACGGAACCCCGGTCGGAAGGTGGGCCGGAACAGGGAGCGGGGCCGGGGCCTGGCCTCCGCGAAGGCGCGGGCGAGGTCCGCCTCGCGGCGGCGCCGGTGGGCGTCCTCGGTGAGGGCGTCCGGGCGTAGCGCGCGGACCCGCTCGTCAACGTCGTTCATCTGATACCTCCAGTTGGGAGACCCCGGGCCTGGAACCCGGGGTGGGGCGCGGCGCGGTGCCGCAGGGGATCGGTGAGGTGAGATCGAGCGCCTGGGACAGGCGGCGGCGGGCGCGGTACAGGCGGACCGTGAACGCGCGGGCCGAGCATCCGGCGAGCCTGGCGGCATCGGCCGGGGCGAGGCCGTACCAGCTGGCCAGGACCACGGCCTCGACGTCCTGCTCGGACAGGTCGGCCAGCGCCGCCAGCGCGGCCTCGCGCTCGGCGACCTGGTCGGCCACGTCGCCCGCCGGGGCCAGTTCGGCCAGCCTTTCGGCCAGTGCCCGCTTCCGCAGCCCGGAACGCCGCTGCGCGCGCAGCAGGTTGCGGGCGGTGCCGAGCAACCACGGCAGCGGAGACTCGGGCAGGCGTTCCAGCTGCCGCCAGGCGATCAGAAACGTCTCGCTCGCGACGTCCTCGGCCTCCTGCCGTTCGGCACGGAGCAGCGCGTAGCCGAGCACGCTGCGATAGTGCCGGTCGTACAGCGCGGTGAATCGCGCTTCTGGATCATCCACACCCAGTAGTGCCTTTCCGTGCGCCCCGATCACCGGCGGGGCGAAAAAACATCCGGCTCATCCGCCGGACATCCTGTGCCGGAAGCCGGGCCCGCCCGCCACCGGCCAGGTTTGTCAGTGAATGCCGGACCGTTGCCCGGCACCGGGCTGGCAGAATCCATCGGGTGACGATTCGGGTGCTCATCGCTGACGACCAGGAACTGGTGCGGACCGGGTTCCAGATGATTCTGGACGCCCAGCAGGACATGGAGGTCCTGGCGACGGCCGCCAACGGAGCCGAGGCCGTCGAGCTGGCCCGGAGGCTGCGGCCCGACGTCTGCCTGCTGGACATCCGGATGCCCAAGCTGGACGGCCTGGAGGCCACCCGCCTGCTGGCCGGGCCGGGAGTGCCCGACCCGATGAAGGTGGTCATCGTCACGACCTTCGATTTGGACGAGTACGTCTACGGAGCGCTGCGCGCCGGGGCGACCGGTTTCCTGCTCAAGGACAGCGGGCCGACCCTGCTCATCGAGGCGATCCGGGCCGCGGCGGCGGGGGACGCGCTGGTGTCGCCCTCGGTGACCGTACGCCTGCTCGAACACCTGGCCCACCCGCGGGCCGGTGCCCTCCGGCCGCCCCGCGAGCCGCTCACCGAGCGCGAGCTGGACGTCGTGCGCCTGGTGGCCAGGGGACGGACCAACCAGGAGGTCGCCGCCGAGCTGTTCGTCTCGCTGTCGACGGTGAAGACGCACCTGGGAAGCATCCAGGCGAAGCTCGGCGCCAGGAACCGGGTGGAGATCGCCGCGTGGGCCTGGGAATCGGGCACCGTGAGCTGAGCGAGCCGAGTCGGCCGAGTGGACAGCCGAGTGGACAGAGTGGTCCGAGTGGGCTGATTAGCGAAAGGGCTGACGGGATAGAAAAAGGGCAGGTCCTCAGCGCATGGCGGGGGGGAGATATACATGCGCTCTATCCCATCTCTACAGAAAAGGTCGGCTTCGGCCGTCTATTTCACCCTCACCGCCCTGGTGATCGCGACCGCCGCCCTGGCGGTGTTCGAACAGGCCCGCGGCCGACGCCTCGTCCTGGAGATCTCGAAACTCGGCGGCGACCCCCACGCCCCCGGTGCCGACGCGATCTTCGGCGCGGTGACGGTCTTCGCCATCCTGATCATTTTCTTCGCCGCGGCCGCGATCGCCGCCGTCGTCGCGTACCTGAACTGGCTGCTCCGTGCCCAGCAGTGCGCCGACCGGCCCGCGGTGGTCACCGTCCTGGCGAGCTGGTTCGTGCCGGTGGTCAACCTCGTCGCGCCCGCCGTGCTGGTCGACCGACTGTGGTGGGCCTCCCGCCCGCCGGCCGACCGCCGCCCGCGCTGGCGGGCGCTGCTCGCCGCCTGGTGGCTGAGCTGGCTGGTCGCGCTCACCGTGATGCTGGTACGGCTCTGGCCGGGCGTGTCCCAGCCGAGCACCGGCCTGACCGGTTTCGGCCCGCCCGAGCTGACCGCCGTCACGGTCGCCGCGCTGCTCTGCGCGGCGACGGTCCGGCAGATCACCGGGATCCAGACCGCGGGTGCCAGGCACCGGCGCCGGATCCCGGCGAACCGTCCGGAGCGTGCCGGACGCCGGGGCGGGGTGAGATCCTGGAGCGTGGCCGCGGCCTGGGAGTCAGTCCCAGGCCCTGATCAGCAGCCAGCCCTCGCCCGCGGTGTCGAACCGGAGCTCGTAGGTGCCGAGACGGCCACCGGTGGCGGCCTCGGCCCGCCAGAACCGGCGCTCGCCCGGATCGCTGTCGGAGACCTTCCACCACTCGCGCGCGACAACCCAGTGGTCGAGGATCCGGTGGACCGTGTAGAGCTGGTCGCGCCAGGCGAACCGGACGGGCCGTCCCTCGCGGGTCCACACCTCGACAGGGTCGCCGTAGAGTCGGTTCAAGACGCCTCTTCTCCCCGGGGCTTCGGATGAGTGCCCGGGGGAAGGCGGGCCTGTCGTGTCGAACATACGTTCTCATCGAGCCGGGCGCAAGTCGCCCATCTGCCGTACCAGCGGGTTGACGTCCACCGAGTTGCGGATGCTGAAGGTCACGCTGCCCGCGCGGTAGCGGTCGTCGGACCACTCGACGGGCCGGCCCTCGTGGGTGGTGGTGACCCGGCGCTGACGCAGCAGCGGGCTGCCCCTGCGCACGGCCAGCAGCCTGGAGTCCTGCACGCCGGCCGCCACCGCGTCGATGAGGTGCTCGCCGTAGGCGAAGACGAGGCCGACGCTGTCGTAGAGGGCCTGGGTGATCGACTCGCAACCGGGTTCGATCCGCTCGACGGCCGGGGCGATCCACCCGGCGTAGGTGGTGCGCTCCAGCATCACCGGCTCGCCCTCCAGGGAACGCAGCCGCAGCACCGACAGCACCGGTTCGCCCGGTTGGATCGCCAGCCGTGCCGCCTCGGTGGCGTCGGCGCCCCTGCGACACTGGCGTAGCACCTGCCCGCTGACCCGGTAGCCCATCGCCCGCGCCCACTGGGCGAAACTGTGCAGCTCGGCGAAGCTCTGGCTGCGCTCGCGGCCGAGCACGATGCGCCTGGCCCCCTGCCGGGAACCGACCAGCCCCTCGGTGGCGAGCACCGCGACGGCCTGGCGGATCGTGCCCCGGGACGCCGCGAAGCCGGCGGCCAACTCGGCCTCCGAGGGTAGCTGTGCCCCCACGGCGTACTCGCCTCGCATGATCGCGTCGCGCAGCCTCTCCGCGATGCCCAGGTAACGGGGGGTCACGCCCAGCCCCTTTCTCCCGCGCCCCCGAACGACGGGATTCCTTCTCGCGTCCCCTTCGGGACACCCGCGAACGCCCGGTGACCGCCCAACCTCGCCTCGCCTCCCAGAACCGTCCTCACCTCCGGCCCCGCTCCCACCACTGCTCCCACCACTGCTCCCACCACTGCTCCCACCACTGCTCCCACCACTGTTCCCGACGACGGGCGCGAGGGCGCGCTCCTTCGCTGCGCGCACCGACCGGCGAGACCGACCTCCACCCTAAACACCCCTGAATCACCCACATAGCTGCGATTTTCGCATTTCACCCACGTACTCCATGCGTTCATCAAACAGCAACGTAGTCACGGCATACGAGGTCTAGCTTGTTTGTACAAGTTCGTCTACTTTCGTGAAATATTGCGCGACACCCCCTTGGGAGACACAGTGATCGCATCCCGAGTTCGCCTTGCCGGTCTGGCCGCTTTCCTTCTGGTGGGAGCCACCGCGTGCGGGGCCGCCCCCGGCACGTCGACCCCGTCGGGAGCCGCCTCCGACGGAGGCTCCGCGGCCGGTGTGGACGCCAGAACCGCCACCTCCGCGGCCGACTTCGGCGGGCTGGACAAGCTCGTCGAGGCCGCCAAGAAGGAAGGCAAACTCCACGTCATCGCCCTGCCGCCGGACTGGGCCAACTACGGAAAGATCATCGAGGCGTTCAAGGCGAAGTACGGCATCGAGATCGAGAGCGAGACGCCCGACGCCGCCAGCGCCGACGAGATCAACGCGGTGAAGACCCGCAAGGGCCAGGACCGGGCCCCCGACGTTCTCGACATCGGCCAGTCCTTCGCGATCAGCGGCGCCGCCGAAGGCCTGTTCGCGCCGTACAAGGTCCAGACCTGGGACAAGATCCCCGAGAACCAGAAGGAGCCCTCCGGCCTCTGGTTCAACGACTACGGCGGCTACATCTCCATCGGCTGCGACGCCAAGAAGATCGACAAGTGCCCGGAGACCTACGCCGACCTGCTCAAGCCCGAGTACAAGGGCAAGGTCGCCCTGAACGGCAACCCGACCAAGTCCGGCTCGGCGTTCGCGGGCGTGTACGCGGCGGCCCTCGCGAACGGCGGCTCCTTCGACGACATCCAGCCCGGCCTGGACTTCTTCAAGAAGCTCAAGGAGAGCGGGAACTTCAACCCGGTGGAGACCACGCCGGCCACCATCGAGAAGGGCGAGACCCAGATCAGCATCGACTGGGACTACAACAACGCCGCCTACGCCCCCAAGATGGCCGAGAAGGGCATCGACTGGAAGACCGTCATCCCCGGCGACGGCAAGTACTTCCAGCTGTACGCCCAGGCCATCAACAAGGACGCCCCGCACCCGGCCGCCGCGCGCCTGTGGCAGGAGTTCCTCTACAGCACCGAGGGCCAGAACCTCTACCTCGGGGGCTTCGCCCGCCCGGTCCTGCTGCCCGCCATGCAGGCCGACGGTTCGGTCGACAAGGCCGCCGAGGCCAACCTCCCGCCGGTCGACGGCGAGCCCACCTTCCCGACGGAGGCACAGGTCAACAAGGCCAAGGAGGTCCTGGCGAACGGCTGGGGCGCCGCGGTCTCGGGATGAGGGACCCCGCGGTCACGGCCGCCGCCCCGCGCGGCGGCCACGGCCGATCCAAGAACTCGCTGGGCGCCCTGCCGCTGCTGGCCGTGGTGACCGTGGCGTTCGGCATCCCGGCGGTCACCCTGCTCGTCGGGGCGTTCACCGTCAGGGACCCGGCGACCAGGGTGTCGTCCATCGGCACCGCCAACCTGTCCAGGAGCCTGCAGGGCGCCTACCTCAACGCCCTGCTCAGCAGCGTGCGGCTGTCGGCGGTGGTGGCGGTGGTCGCCGCGATCCTCGGGACGTTCCTGGCCCAGGCCGTGATCACCTCTCGCTTCACGGCGCTGCGCGAGGCGGTGCTGACCTTCTCCGGCGTGCTGGCCAACTTCGGCGGCGTGCCGCTGGCCTTCATCTGGATCGCCACCCTGGGCAACTCGGGGGTGCTCACCACCGCGCTGGGCCTCGGCCCCGGCACGCTGTACAACTTCTGGGGCCTGGCCCTGGTCTACCTGTACTTCTCGGTGCCGCTGATGGTGCTCGTGGTGACCCCGGCGCTGGACGGCCTGCGCCCGCAGTGGCGGGAGGCGGCGCAGAACAGCGGCGCCACCACCTGGCAGTTCTGGCGCCACGTCGGCATCCCGGTGCTGACCCCCGCGCTGCTCGGCGGCGTCGTCCTGCTGTTCGGCGGCGCGTTCGCCGCCTACGCCACCGCCGCCGCCATGGTCGGCAGCACGGTCCCGCTGGTCACCCTGCAGATCGCCGACGCGCTCACCGGTGACGTCCTCATCGGCTACGAGAACATCGCGCTCGCCCTGAGCCTCGACATGATCGTCATCGCGCTGCTGGTGATGGCGGTCTACCTGCCGCTGCAGAGGAGGAGCTCCCGATGGTTGCGGTAGCCGCCCTGCCCGACGTCACTCCCGGCGGTCCGGCCCCCGCCGCCCGCCCCGGGCAGCGACGGGCCTGGCGGGGGATCGTGCTGGTCGTCGCGGCGCTCTACTTCGTCGTGCCGATGGCCGTGTCGTTCTGGTTCACCGTCTACTCCGAGGGACAGGGCTTCTCGCTCGCCGCCTACGGGCGGATCCTGTCGGCGCCCGGCTTCCTGTCCAGCCTGCTGCTCTCCCTCGGGCTGGCCGCCGCCACCATCGTCGTGGTGCTGCTGCTGACCCTTCCGGCGATGCTGGCCGTACGGCTCGGCGCGTCGAGGCTGGGACCGGTGCTGGAGCTGATCGCCACCCTCCCGCTGGTCGTGCCGCCGATCGCCTACGTGGTCGGCATCAGCACCGCGCTGCGCGGCGGCATCGACGCGCTGGCCGCCACGCCGCTCTGGGCGACGCTGATCGCCGTCCAGGACGAGCGGTTCCCGATCGTCCTGGTGCTGGCGTACGTGGTGCTGACGCTGCCGTTCGCCTACCGGTCGCTGGACGCCGGGCTGCGCGCGATCGACGTGCGGACCCTGGTGGAGGCGGCCCGCAACCTGGGCGCCTCGTGGCCGTACGTGCTGTTCCGGGTGATCATCCCCAACATCCGCTCCGCCATCGCCAGCGCCTCGTTCCTCACCCTCGCGCTGGTGCTCGGCGAGTACACGGTCGCCGCCCTGCTCGGTTACCAGACCTTCCCGGTCTGGATCGTCACCATCTCCGGGAACGACGGGCAGCTCTCCGTGGCACTGTCGATCATCAGCCTGCTCCTCATCTGGCTGCTGCTGCTCACCCTCTCGGGTGCGGGAAGGAAACGTTCGTGACCGTCGAGTTCCGAGGACTGCGCCGCGCGTTCGGCCGTACGGTCGCGCTGGACGGCCTGGACCTCACCGTGCAGCAGGGCGAGCTGATGGCCCTGCTCGGCCCGTCGGGCTGCGGGAAGACCACGGCGCTGCGCTGCGTCGCCGGGTTCGAGCACCCCGACGCCGGGGCGGTGCTGGTGGACGGCAAGGACATCACCCGGGTCCCCGCCAACCGGCGGGACGCGGGCATGGTCTTCCAGTCCTACAGCCTGTTCCCCAACCTCAACGCCAGGGACAACGTGGCCTTCGGGCTCCAGGTCCGCAAGGTGCCCACCGCCAGACGGCACGCGCGGGCGGCCGAGTTGCTGGAGCTGGTCGGCCTGCCGGCGCACGCCCAGCGCTACCCGCACGAGCTCTCCGGCGGCCAGCAGCAGCGCGTCGCCCTGGCCAGGGCGCTGGCGCTGGAGCCGCGCGTGCTGCTGCTCGACGAGCCGCTGTCCGCGCTGGACGCCAAGGTCCGGATCACGCTCCGCGAGGAGATCCGCCGGCTCCAGCTCGAACTGGGCATCACCACCATCTTCGTCACCCACGACCAGGAGGAGGCCCTGTCGGTCGCAGACCGGGTCGCGGTGCTGCGCGCCGGGCGGCTGGAGCAGTGCGGTCCCCCGGCCGAGGTCTACGACCGGCCAGCCACCCCGTTCGTCGCGGAGTTCGTCGGCACGATGAACCACGTCCCCGGCCACCTGTCCGGTCAGGAGGTCACGGTCCTGGGCCGGCTCATGCCGGTGGACGGCCCGCTGCCCTCCGCCTCCGACGTCGACGTGCTGGTCCGCCCCGAGGCGGTGCTGGTCACGCCCTCCTCCGAAGGGGACGCCACGATCGTGGCATCGTCCTTCCGCGGCTCGGTCGCGCGGCTGCGGGTGCGGCTGGGCGAGCTGGAGATCCTCAGCGACGTACCGGGACACGACGCGGTGCGGCTGGCGCCGGGCACCCGGGTGGACGTCGCCCTCGTGCAGCGGCCCGTCCTCGTCGCGGCGCGCACCGCCCCCACCCTCCCGGAGTCATCGGGGCCCTCGGCGGGGCCGGAGTCGTCCGAGGCGACGGAGGATCCCGCGGGTGTCGGGTGAGCTCCGCGCCGTCCTGTTCGACATGGACGGCACGCTCGTGGACACCGAGGGAACGTGGTGGCAGGCGTGCGCGGCGGTCGCCGCGGAGTCGGGTCTGGAACTGACCGAGGCCGACGTCGGCCACGTGCTCGGCCGCCCGGTCGAGTACGTGGCCGCCCACCTGGTACGGCGCGCGTCGTCCGCCGCTCCCGACGTATCCGCGCTCCCCGGTGGAGCCGACGCCGTCGAACGGGTGGGGGCGCGGCTCACCGACGCCTTCGCCGAGCGGATCGCGGGCGGGGTGACACCGCTGCCCGGCGCGATCCGGCTGCTGGACGACCTGGGCGCGGACGGCGTGCCCACGGCGCTGGTCAGCGCCTCCCCCCGGCGCATCGTGGACATGGTGCTCCAGACCGTCGGAGCCGAGCGGTTCACCCTGGTCGTGGCCGCCGAGGACACCGCGCGCGGCAAACCGCTGCCGGACCCCTACCTGCGGGCGGCCGCCGAACTGGGCGTCGACCCCGGCGAGTGCGTGGCGGTGGAGGACAGCCCGACCGGGCTCGCGGCGGCCCGCGCGGCCGGATGCCGGGTGGTGTCGGTCGCGGGCGGCATGGCGCGGGAGGGCGTGCTGGCCGTGGACGGCCTGGAAAAAGTGGACCTTCCGCTGTTGCGACAGCTGGCGAGCGGCAAGAGATCGATAGGCTGAACCACTCATGTGATGGCGTATGCGGTTAGGTACAAAGGTGAACAACCTCAGTCCCGACGAACCACTACAGATAGGCCGATACCGCTTGCTCAGCAGGCTGGGCCGAGGCGGGATGGGCACGGTCTATCTCGGCGAGGCCGCCGACGGGCAACAGGTCGCCATCAAGGTCATCAACTCGGAGTACAGCCAGCACGAGCGGTTCCGGATGCGCTTCCGCAGGGAGGCCGACGCCGCGCAGCGGGTCCGCAGGTTCTGCACGGCCGCGGTCATCGAGGCGGCGCTCGACGGCGACCAGCTCTACGTCGTCACCGAGTACGTCACCGGCCCCAACCTGGAGGAGGCGGTGGAGTCCGGCGGGCCGCTGCACGGCTCCAGCCTGGACGCGCTGGCCGTCGGGGTGGCGACCGCGCTGACCGCCATCCACGCCGCCGGGGTGGTGCACCGCGACCTCAAGCCCTCCAATGTGCTGCTCTCCCCGGTCGGTCCCCGCGTGATCGACTTCGGCATCGCCCGCGCGCTGGACACGCTCAGCGGGATGACCGGGACCGGTGAGATCCTCGGCACCCCCCGCTACATGGCGCCCGAGGTGCTCCGAGGCGAGCCGGTCTCGCCCGCCTGCGACGTGTTCTCGTGGGGCTGCCTGATGGCCTTCGCCGCGAGCGGGCGAGCTCCGTTCGGCGGCGAGGCGCTGCCCGCGGTGCTGTACCAGGTGCTCAACACCGAACCCACCCTGGAGGGCATGGAGCCCGCGCTGCGCGAGCTGGTCGGCTACGCCCTGGCCAAGGACCCTCGGCACCGGCCCACCTCCCAGCAGCTCCTCGACCACCTGGTGGGCCGCTCCGCCGCGCCCGAGCAGACCGCCCACTCGGTTCAGGCCTCCTGGCAGGGGCAGCCGACAGGGCCCGCGAACGCCCCGGGGAGCGACGACCTCCGGTGGGCTCCCACCTCGATGTCCTCCCAGCCCGGCTGGGCGATCTCCGGCAACCCGCAGACGGGCCCCGGCCACACCCTCCTGAGCCCGCAGGGCGATCCCGGGATCTCCGCGCGCGAACAGTCGACCAGGCACCGCAGGCTGGTCATCGGAGCGGCCGCGGCGGCCCTGGTGGTGGCCGGCGCGTTCGGCCTGAGCCTGGCCCTCTCCCCCGGCGGCCCCCCGGAGAACCTCGCCCTGCTCTACCAGGACGACTTCACCCAGAGCGGCACCGGCTGGAGCGGCGGCAACTACGACCCGCTCACCAGCAGCTACGGCTACGCCCCCGACGGCTACTACGCCATCGATGTCAGTGGCTACTCCCCCATCAAGCGGGAGCAGGCCCCGATCCCCTTCGTGCCCGCGCCTCCCGCCACTCCCAACCCCACGGCCAGCCCCACGCCGGTCACGCCGAGCAGGATCCTGCTCGGCACCGACATCACGATCCGCTCCGGCAGCATCGGCACGGGCGAGTACGGGCTGTTCTGCCGGGGCGAGGACGACAACAAGGCGACCCGGTACGAGTTCCTGCTCGACACCGCCGGGAACGCCCGCATCCGCAAGACCGTCAAGAGCGCCGGGGGCGAGCTCACCAAACCCGTCAAGGTCGACCTGCCCAAGGGGAAGGCCACCCGCCTTCAAGCCGAGTGCACCGGGGTCGACGGGGGCGTGCAGCTCAACATGTGGGTCAACGGCGATCGGGCGCAGTCCTTCCTCGACACCAACCCGCTGCCCAACGGCCTGGTGGGGGTGATCGCCCGGGTCGGCGAGAACAGCGACGCCGTGCTCAAGACCGCGTTCGACAACTTCACACTGCACGGCCCCGCCGCGACCGGGCAGCCCTGAGTGATCCGCCCGGTACCGGGGACGATCGGGACACACTGGTCGGGACACCGGTCGGGACACTGACAGATCGAAGGAGTTCAGCACGATGCGCGCCATAGTCGTCTCCGCCACCGGCGGCCCCGAGGTTCTCGACTACGTCGACGACCATCCGGATCCCGAGGTGAACCCCGGGGAGGTACTGGTCGACGTCGCCGCCTCCGGCGTGAACTTCATCGACATCTACCACCGGATGGGTCGTTACCCGCTCTCCCTGCCCTTCATCCCCGGTGAGGAGGGCGCGGGCACCGTCGTCGCGGTCGGCGAGGACGTCCACGACGTCGCCGTCGGCGACACCGTCGCCTGGGCGTCCGTGCCGCGCAGCTACGCCTCCAGGGTCGCGGTACCCGCTTCCAAGCTGCTCCCGGTGCCCGAGGGGGTCGCCCCGGAGGCCGCGGCGGCCATCACGCTCCAGGGGCTGACCGCGCACTACCTGACCCACTCCACCTACGAGGTGAAGGCCGGTGACGACGTGCTGGTGCACGCCGCCGCCGGTGGCATGGGCCTGTTGCTCACCCAGATCGCCAAGCTGCGCGGCGCCCGGGTGATCGGCACGGTCTCCACCGAGGAGAAGGAGACCCTGGCCCGCCAGGCGGGCGCCGACGAGGTGCTCCGCTACCGGAACTTCGCCGACGCGGTCCGCAAGCTGACCGGATCCGGCGTGCACGTCGTCTACGACGGCGTGGGCGCGGCCACCTTCGACGAGAGCATCGCCTCGCTGCGCCCGCGCGGCATGATGGCGCTGTACGGCCAGGCCAGCGGCCCGGTCCCGCCCGTCGACCCGCAGATCCTCGCCAGGAACGGCTCCCTGTTCCTGACCCGCCCCAGCCTGAACGCCTACATCGCCACCCGCGACGAGCTCGTCTGGCGGGCCTCCGAGATCTACGGCTGGGTGGCCGACGGGCGGATCCGGGTGCACATCTCCAACCGCTACCCGCTGGCGGAGGCCGCCCGCGCCCACTCGGACCTCGAATCCCGCCGTACGACCGGCAAGGTGCTGCTGATCCCCTGAACGTGCAGGGGCCGCACCCGAGGTCGCGACTCCTGGCCCGTCACCCCGCCTTTCGGTGACGGGCCACCGGGGCTCCGCGTACGGCGGAGTGGTCAGCTCAGCGGCTGGGCGGGCCAGTCCAGCAGCCGGGCGCCCAGGACCGCCGTCTCCAGGGTGAAACGCTGGGTGGGGTCGTCCGGTGAGAACCCGGTGAGGCGGCGGATCCGCTCCAGCCGGTAGGTCACCGCCCGGGTGCTGACGCCGAGCCTGCGCGCGGCGGCGGTCTGGTTGCCCTGGGAGGCGAAGACCGCCTCCAGCGTGGCGAGCAGCGGCTCGGGACCGCCCCGCGCCTCGAGCAGCGGGCTGAGCACCGTCGTCACCAGGTCCTCGATGGCCGCCCGGTCCCGCAGCAGCACCGGGAAGACCAGCAGGTCGGCGGCTTTCAGCACGGGGGCGCGCAACCCCAGCCGGTCGCCGAGCTCGATGGCGTTGGCGCCCTCGCGATAGGAGGCGACCACCCCGCCGGGACCCCGGTGTGCCCTGCCCAGCCCGACCCGCCAGCCGGGCGCGAACAGCCTGCGGACGTGGTGGGTGAACTCGCCGGTCGCGGCGGCGAGTCCGCCCGGCGCCACACAGACGAGCGTCCCGTCCCGGACCGCGACCAGCACGTTGTGCGAGCCGAACCGGACGATCAGCGCGTCCTCGATCCGCCGGGCCGTCCCCTCGGGGATCCCGTCGCCCGCATCGGCGGCGGCGCGGGCGACGGCGACCGCGTAGGTCTCGGCCAGGCGGAGGCCGAAGTGCTCGGCCCGCTCGGCGAGCCGGTGGACGCGCCCCTGGAGCAGGTCGTCGACGAACTCCCTGCGCGCTGCCTCCTCCTGACGCAACGCGGAGCGCTGGGCGTCCTCGTACCCCTCCATCAGCGCGGAGACCGTACGCCGCAGGGCCGAAAGCGGGACGGGGGTCACGGACTCGGCCATGGCCAGTGCCGCCTCGACCAGGGCCCGGACGGACACGCCCCGCTCCGCGGCCAGCACACCGGCGGCGCGGCAGCCGTCGAGCTCGGCTCTGCCCGGCGGCCTGCCGGTGGCGGCCGCCTCCCTCAACGTCCGGAGGTGACCGCCGAGCAGCTCGTCCATCAGACTCCCACGTCACGCCTGTCGAAGGCCGGTACCGCGGTCAGGACCAGCGCGACGATCGCCCCTGCCAGCACGAGATACTCCCACGCGGGAAACCCCTGCTGGATCGGCCGTCCGTCGAGGTAGTAGTGGAACGGTGAGATCCAGCGCAGCCAGGACACCCCGTCCACGTCCCTGCCCATCGTCTCGACCACGTAGCCGGCCACCGCGACCACCCCGACCACCGCCAGGGCGACCCCCCTGCGTCCCGTCACCGCGCCGACGGTCAGGCAGAGCGTGCCGAAGAAGAGCGCGAGCAGGAAGACGCCCGTGTGACCGGCCAGGATCCTGTCGACCGGGACGTCCATACCGACGGCCGAGGCCAGGCCGAACACGACGAGGAAGGTGACCGCCGCCACGCCGAACAGGGCGAGGGCGAGGGCGGCGAAGCGCTCCAGGACCAGCCGCCCGCGGGTGATCGGAAGGGTGAGGGTCAGCTCCAGGGTGCCCGCCTCCTCGGGCTGGGCGATCGCCCGGTTGCCGATCACCGCGGCGCACATGATGAACAGCATCGGCCCGAACAGCTGGTAGACCAGCGTCTGCAGGTAGCCGGGACCGCTGGTGAAGCCGTCCTCCAGGCCGCCCATGAGGTCGCGCATCGCCCCGGGGAACTTGGTCAGCGCCACCTGCCCGTAGAGCTCGGGGTTGCTCACGATGGTCGGGTAGTAAGCCAGGTAGAGCCCGAAGAAGGCACTGATCCCGATCGTCCAGCCGAGCAGCGCCCGCCGGTAGTCACGCAGGCTCTTCGACACCAGCGCGGGCATGACGCGCCTCCTCTTCGCTGTAGTAGGTAAGGAAGATCTCTTCGAGGTCGGGCTCGGCACTGACCATGTGCACCACGGTGAACCTCGCCGCCGCCTTGACCAGCGCGTCCGGGCGGCCGTCGATGGTGCAGCGCACCCCGGCACCCTCCACCCGCAGGTCCCGCACGCCCGGCAGGTTCTCGAACGCCTCGCGGGGCACCGGCGCGTCGAAGTGGAACTCCACCCGGCGCACCGCCTTCTCGCGGAGCGCGGAGACGTCCTCCACCGCGACCAGCCTGCCGGCCCGTACGATGCCGACCCGGTCGGAGACGTGCTCGACCTCGGCCAGCACGTGCGAGGACATCAGCACGGTACGGCCGGAGGCGCGGACCTCGCGGATCATCGCCAGGAACTCCTGCTGCACCAGCGGGTCCAGGCCGCTGGTCGGCTCGTCGAGGATCAGGAACTCCGGCTCGTGCATGAACGCCTGGATGAGCCCGACCTTCTGCTTGTTGCCCTTGGAGAGCCTGCCCATCGGCACCGCCAGGTCGGCCTCCAGCCGCTCGGCCAGCTCCGTGATCCGCCCCCTGGGCACGCCGCCGCGTACCTTGCCGAGAAAGGCGAGGTAGTCTCCCGCCCGTTCCCTGCCCTCCAGGGCCAGTTCGCCGGGCAGGTAACCGATCCGGCTCCGCACGCCCGCCTCGCGGGGATCGCAGCCGAGGACCGTCATCCGGCCCCTGGTGGGGCGGATCACGTCCAGGAGCAGCCGGATCGTGGTCGTCTTTCCCGCACCGTTCGGGCCGAGGTACCCGAACACCTCCCCGGGCCGGATCTCCAGGTCGAGATCCTCAAGTCCCCGGCGCCCGCCGTAGAACTTGGTGAGCCCCTCGGTCTCCACCACCGCTGTCATGCACCCGATCGTGCCCGCCCGCCGGCGCGGGGGCCATGGCCGGATCCCGACAGTTGGCCGCCTTTTCCTTGCCCGGATCCGGACCCCGCCCCGCCCGGCCCCTCCGTCGTGACACCGGGCCGCACCCCGCGAGGGCCGTACCGATCCCCGGCGCGGTCTATCGTGAGGTCGTTGACGAATCGCGCGGCGTCGGGCCGCCTGACAACCTGCGGAGGACCGATGAGCGTGGACACCGCCTTCGTCCTCGGTGGCGGGGGTGTCCTCGGCGCGCACGAGGTGGGCATGCTGCGGGCGCTCGACGAAGCGGGTATCAAGCCCGATGTGATCGTCGGCACGTCCGTGGGCGCGCTGAACGGCGTCGTGCTCGCCGCCTCCCCCGGTGACGCGGTCGCGCGCCTGACCACGCTGTGGGGCTCGAACGTGGTCCGTACCGCGTTCGCGGGGTCGTGGGTGACCCGGCTGTCCACCCTCGCCAGGACCGGCACCCACCTGCACTCCGGCCAGCCGCTGCGCGACCTGCTGACCCGGACGCTCTCCGTCTCCCGGATCGAGGACCTGACGGTGCCGTTCCAGTGCGTGGCCGCCTCGGTCGAGCGCGCCACCGCGCACTGGTTCACCGAGGGGCCCCTGGTCGAGGCGGTGCTGGCCTCCTGCGCCGTCCCCGGGCTGCTGCCCCCGGTCCCCATCGGCGGCGAGCACTTCCTCGACGGCGGGCTGGTGCACAGCATCCCGGTCGGCCGCGCGGTCGCGCTGGGCGCCCGCCGGGTGTACGTGCTGCACGTGGGCAGGATCGAGCGTCCCCTGCTGGTGCCACGGCGCCCGTGGGAGGTCGGGATGACCGCCTTCGAGATCGCCAGGCGGCACCGCTTCGCCGAGGAGATGGCCACCCTGCCGGGCGACATCGAGGTCCATGTCATGCCGTCGGGTGGCGAGGCACGCCCGGGAATGGATCTGGCCCAGCTGCGTTATCGGGATATATCGCATATATCTGGATACATAGAACGGGCGTACCAGGCCTCGTCCAGCTACCTGGCCCGTAACCCGTCCACCTGAGTTCCCCAGCGGCCGTGCACACCGGCGCCCTCGGGGGTCGTCAACCCGTCAGAGCCGTACACCCGCACCGCACATCACCCCCAGGCAGGAGCCGCTCATGCTGCCTCCTCGCATCATCCGCCGTCTGATCCTGGCCCCACTCGTCATCGTGCTCACCGTGGTCGCGGTGGTCACGCTCCCGCTCTGGCTGCTGGTGGTGGCCGCGGCCTCGCTGCACCTGCCGCCCCCGCAGCGGCGCGGCACCCGGCTGGTCTGGTTCGCGGTGGCGTGGCTGGCACTGGAGTCGATGGCGCTCCTCGCCTGCCTGGGCCTCTGGGTGGCGAGCGGGTTCGGCGGATGGCTCCACCGCGACGAGCACCAGGAGCGGCACTACGCGCTGATCCGGTGGTTCCTGTCCAAGGTGTACGGGGTGGCCGTGCGGATCTTCCAGTTGAGCGTCGAGATCGACGAGCCGGCACCCACCTCCGACGAACTCTCCCGGCGCCTCACCCGCCCCGTCATCGTGCTGTCCCGCCACGCGGGCCCCGGCGACTCGTTCCTGCTCGTCCACCACCTTCTCGCCCGGTACGGCAGGCGCCCGAGGATCGTGATGAAGGCCGCCCTGCAGCTCGACCCCTCACTGGACGTGGTGATCAACCGCCTTCCCAACGCCTTCGTCCCGCGCAAGACCTCCGAGAGCGGCGTTCTCGGCGAGATCCGCCGCCTGGCCTCGGGCATGGACGCCGACGACGCCCTGGTGATCTTCCCGGAGGGCGGCAACTTCACTCCCAGGCGTCGCTGGCGGGCCATCCTCCGGCTGGAGCGCAAGGGCCTGTCCGAGGAGGCCGCGCGGGCCCGCGGGCTGGAGCACCTGATGGCGCCCCGCCCCAACGGGGCCATCGCCGCCATCGAGGCCTGCCCCGAGGCGGACGTGATCTTCGTCGCGCACACCGGCCTCGACGATCTGGTCACCCTCGGAGACGTCTGGCACCGCCTCCCGATGAGCGCCGAGATCAAGGCCAAGTGGTGGCGGGTCCGGGCCGCCGACGTGCCGCGCGACCGGGAGAGCCAGATCCGGTGGCTCTTCGACCAGTGGGAGGAGATCGACGCCTGGATCACCGCGAACCAGCCCACCTCCGCCCCCGCCGCCTGACACGCCGCGGAAACGGAGCTACCACTCCTGGGAGAGACCCGACATCCGGCGGAGGTACTCGTCCTCGTCGATCTCACCGGCCGCGTAACGACGCCTGAGGATCTCGCGGGGGCTGTCGACGGGTTCGGGAGCCGAGAAGGAGCGGATCATCCGGGCCACGCCGAGAACCACCATGGCGATCACAACGATGACGACGAACAACACGATGATGCGGACCATCACCGACCTCCCGGACTTCCCCCATCGGATCTGGCAGGGGCAATACCAATTTACTAGGCCATGCCCCCCTTCTCCCCTGTCGCACTGGAAAAGAATGGGGACGCCCCCTCGCCGGACCGCCCCGCCACCGGTCAGCCGGCGGAGGAGCCGCCCCGGGAGAGGTAGGGGGCCTCGTGCCGGGTGGCGCCGGGCGGAAGCGACGGCAGGCCCGAAGGCGCCCCGCCCTCCATCAGCCTGAGCAGTGCCCCGGTGTCGACGTTCCGCTCGACCAGGTCGCCGAGCGCGTCCAGCCGCTCCTCGCGCAGGGCGGCGAACGACACGTCGGGGGCCGGGGTGAAGTCGCGGCCGGAGACGGTGGCCACCTCGGCCAGGAAGGCCCGGCGGAAGTCGTCGTTCTCCAGGGCGCCGTGCCAGGTGGTGCCCCACACCGAGCCGTACCGGCAGCCGTCCAGGAAGGGCTCGCCGCCGTCGACCGTCACGACGCCGTGGTGGATCTCGTACGCCTCGACCCGGCAGCCGTAGGCGGCGCCCACCGGGCGGCCCAGCGTCTTGTCCTCGGCGAACTCCACCGAGGCGGGCAGCAGTCCCAGCCCCTCGACGAGGCCGGCCCCCGACTCGACATCGTCACGGATGGTCCTGGCGAGCATCTGGTAGCCGCCGCAGATGCCCAGCACGGCCCGTCCCCGCAGGGCCTCGGCCAGACCGGTGGCGCGGAGCCAGGCCAGGTCGGAGACCGTGGCCCGGGAGCCGGGCAGCACCACCAGATCGGCGTCGTCCAGCTCGCCCGGCGAGGTCACGTAGCGGACCGTCACCCCGGGCTCGGAGGCCAGCGCGTCCACGTCCGTGAAGTTGGAGATCCTCGGCAGCCGTACCACCGCCACCCGCAGACTCTGCCCGCCGTACGGGGCGCGCGTCCCGGGCACGGGCCGGTTGTCCAGGGCCAGGGAGTCCTCGACGTCCATCCAGAGGCCGTCCAGCCAGGGCAGCACCCCGTACACCTCGCGGCCGGTCAGCTCCCTGATCATGTCCAGGCCCGGTTCGAGGAGCTCGGGCGCCCCCCGGAACTTGTTGATCACGAACCCGGCGATCAGCGCCTGGTCGGCGGGCTCCAGCAGCGCCACGGTCCCGTACAGCGAGGCGAAGACCCCGCCCCTGTCGATGTCACCGACCACGACGACCGGCAGGTTCGCGGCACGGGCCAGCCCCATGTTGGCGATGTCGCCCGCCCGCAGATTGATCTCCGCCGGGCTGCCCGCCCCCTCGCAGACCACCACGTCGTAGCAGGCCCGCAGCCGCTCCAGCGCGTCCACCGCGACCTGGCGGAGCCGCTCCTTGACGTCCCAGTACTCCATCGCGTCGACCTCGGCCATCGGCCTGCCCATCACCACGACCTGGCTGCGCCGGTCGCTGCCCGGCTTGAGCAGGATCGGGTTCATGTCCGCGCTGGGCTCCAGCCCGCACGCGGCGGCCTGCACCGCCTGGGCCCGGCCGATCTCGGCGCCGTCGGCGGTGACGAAGGAGTTCAGCGACATGTTCTGCGCCTTGTACGGTGCGACCCGCACCCCCTGGCGGGCCAGCCAGCGGCAGATCCCGGCGGTGACGACGCTCTTGCCCGCGTCGGAGGTGGTCCCGGCGACCAGCAGCGCCCCCTTCACCCCTTCCTCCCGCGCGATCCGCGCACGGCGGCCAGGACGGCGAGCCCCGCCGCGGCCAGCCCGACCGCCCGCGCCAGCCGCACGGACCGGCGGATGTCGGCGACCGAGGGCTCGGGGCCTTCGCCCATCTTCGGCCGGTGCTCCATCCGGGTGCCGTACACGTTCACCCCGCCGAGCGTGCGGTCCAGCGCGCCCGCGAACGCCGCCTCGCAGCGGCCCGCGTTGGGGCTGGGGTGACGGTGGCCGTCCCCGCGCAGCACCGCCGCCGCCCGCCGCGTCGAACCGCCCACCAGGGGGGCGCCGAGCGCGGCGAGCAGCCCGGTGATCCTGGCGGGCACGAAGTTGGCCACGTCGTCGAGGCGGGCTGCGGCCCAGCCGAAGCGCTCGTAGCGCTCGTCGCGGTGGCCGACCATCGCGTCCAGCGTGTTGACCGCGCGGTAGGCGAGCAGGCCGGGCACCCCGGCGACCGCCCCCCAGAACAGCGGCGCCACCACCGCGTCGGAGGTGTTCTCCGCGATCGACTCCACGGTGGCCCTCGCCAGCTCGGGCACCGCCAACCCGGAAGGATCCCGCCCGCACAGATGAGGCAGCCTCTCCCGGGCCCCGGCCAGGTCACCGCCCTCCAGGAGTTCGGCCATCGCCGCCCCCTCGCGGCCCAGCGTGGTGCCGCCGAGGACGGCCCAGGTCGCCGCCGCGCTCAGCGCGGCCCGCACCATGGGATCGCGCGGCCGGGTCGCGGCGTGGCCGAGCAACGCCACCGGAACCACGCACAGTGCGACGTGGAGCACGCCCCTTGCCCGGCCGTCCCCGTACACCCGCTTCTCCACCTCGGCGGCGGCGGTGCCGAACAGCGCGACCGGGTGCCCGCGCCGGGGATCGGCGAGCACGGCGTCGATCACGACCCCGGCGAGCATCCCCACCCCTTCGGCCACTCCAGGCCCCTTTAGTCCCACTTTGGCGATTAGTCGACTAAATGAGATGTTCATGGAGTTCATCTTGGTGGGTCTCCAGCCACACCCGGGCCCGCCGGATGCGCACCCCCGCCCCGCCGGCCCACATCCGGGCCCATCCACCGCTCCCGGCCTCGGCCCTGGCACGCATCACCTGGTACGAACGGTCGAAGCGGAGCCGGGCCAGATCCAGCAGGCGTCTGCGGTCGCGAGGCGCCAGGCCGTACGCGTCGCAGAACAGGCGGAGCCGGGGCCCGACCTCAAGGCGGCGCTGAAGCGGCTCCAGATCGACGGGATCGGCGATCGGCGCCCAGTGCCGCAGCGTGGTCACCACGTCGAAGAGCCGGGTCGTCGGCCGGGCCATGTCGAAGTCGATCAACGCGACCGGCAGCCCGTCGCGGAAGATCACGTTGTCCAGATTGACGTCACAGTGCCCGATCAGCTTCGGGGCCGCGTCGTCGTTGGACCCGCCCTCCCAGACGGCCCCCGGCGGCGGGACGAACCCCTCGGCCGCGTCGTGGAAGCCGCGCAACAGCCGCGCCAGCGCGGCCAGCGACTCCCCACCGAGCGCGTACCCGGGCAACGGCCTGGCCGCGGAGCCGCCCTCGACGTAGCTCAGCACCTCCCGGCCCCGCTCGTCCACGCCCAACGCCCGGGGCGCCCCCTCGAACCCGGAACGCTCCAGGTGCCGCAGGAGCGCGTGCACCGAAGCGGTGGAGGCCCGGCTGGGCCGGCGGACGGTGTCCCCGACCCGCACCACCCCGTCGGTGACATCACCGCCCAGAAGGGGAATCTCCTGTTGGGTCGTGACGGCGAACATGCCACCCGAGCGTAGACCGCTCCGCCTCCCCGCGGGGACGATTCGGGCAGACATCTCCCTGCCGGATGGAACATCCGGAAGTCATCCGCCCATCGGACATCCGCCGCCGCGCCCGGCAGGAGAGTGGCAGGTCACCGGGGAGGTTCCCAACCCGTCCAGCCCGGTTTCCCCGCCCCGAACAGCCGGAATCCGGCCACCGTCCACCCGGGTCGGGGCGTCCGGGCGGCGGTTCCCCCCGAGGGCGCGGGGCGCCGCGGAGTGATCCTCGCGACACAGCCTCAAAACCGATACATGAGCACTCCCCGGATCATGCACAATTGAGCGGGAGCACCCTTAGCTCAGCTGGATAGAGCACCGGACTTCTAATCCGACGGTCGCAGGTTCGAATCCTGCAGGGTGCGCGATCAAGACCAGCGGAAACCCCCGTCTGACCTGCGCTAACGCGGTCGGGCGGGGGTTTCTCATGTCCGGCTGTCCACGGCTGCTACCGAGCGTTTGCGGGTGATCCTTCCCAATGCCTTCCCGCGGGATCTGGCGTGCTCGTCACTCCCCCAGTGCCTCGGAGATCCGGCGCTTGGCGGTCTCGTCCTGCCCGACGATGCACTTGGCGTAGATGCGTAGGAGGACTTCCACGCTGTGTCCTGCCCATTCGGCGACCTGGGTAGCGGGCACCCCGGCATTGAGCCAGGTGGACACGCAGGCGTGCCGGAGGTCGTAGACCCGTCTGGCCAACGGTGAGGCGTACTCCTGATCAGTGAAGGCCGTCTTGCGTGCCTTCTGCCAGGCACGGCGGTAGGTGATGCTGGGCAGTTCTCCGCCCTGCTCTCCCCAGAACAGCCGTCCGTCCGGGCCTCTGCCGTACCTGGCAGCGAGGTGAGCCCGGAGAATCCTGGTCAGCGGGGGCGGGCAGGGCACAGTCCGGGTGTGCCCGTTCGGGCGGTGCTTCAGCGCGCGTTCCTCCCGGAGCGTGCCGCCATCGGTCCACTCGCGGCCGGCGAACGGGGCCGCGAAGGCAAAGTGCAGTTCCCCCCAGTCGTCCGCGGGTTCCTCCCACTCGCCGGTTTCCTCATTCAGCACGAGATCGGGAAGAACGACGTTGTGCACCCGTAGGTTGACCACTTCTTCAGGCCGCAGTCCGGCGTAGTACATCACCGCGAAGAACGCCACGAGCCTCGGGCCGCTACGCGTTTGCTTCCCCAGCGCATCCAGCAGCGCCCTTGCTTGGGCGTGGTTGACGACACTGCGCCGATCTACCTCATAGGTCGTCCTGGGGGGCTTCCACTTCAGACCCTTGATCGGGTTCTCCGTCAAGAGCTTCAGTTCCACGGCGTAGTCCAGCGCGTTCTGAAGAATGGTCTTGTTCCGCAGGACCGTGCTCGTAGCGGCTCTCTTGCCGTCCAGCAGCGAGGTGGCCACGTCCAACAGGTCGCGTACAGGTCCGGCATCCGCGAGCGTGGCAACGGGTTTGGTGTTAGCCGCGAGCCAGCGCAGCGTGCCGGCGACATCATCGGGCGCGTCGGACCGTTGCTTGGTGTTGAAGGCCCAACGGCGCATGGCCGTACGGAGGTCGAGGTCATCGGGCTTTCCCTGCTTGTTGCCGAGCATGGCGGGTGTGGCTGCGGTAAGCGCCCGTGCGATGTCCTGCCGATACTTCGCCGATGCCCCTTTCCACTTCATGTCTGCGAACTTGCATGCGAAGTCGTACCAGCTCATGTCGGAGCGCTCAGCACGGTTCCAGGAGACGGGCTCGCCAGTGATGAGGCTGAACGCCTCGCCATTGCGAGCGGCGGTGACCAGGGCGCTCCGGTAGGTGTCGGCCTGGGCTTCCTTCGGAAACGGCTTCTTCCAGGGCTTTCCATCGGTCTGCCACAGCACCCGATAGGACGTCACCTTGCCGTCCTTGTTCTTGCGGGTCTCGGTCTTGTAGACACGCACGTTGTAGGTGGTGTTCATCAGGCGATGTCCTCTCGGGAGGCAAGCCAGCGCTCGAACTCGGCGCGGCGAATGCGCAGGCTGCCGTTCGGCAGGGTGATGCACTTCGGGGCGCGGCGCTTGGCGCGCCAGTCGTAGAAGGTGGATCGGGAGATGTCGAGTTCGGCGCAGAACTCGGTGACGGTGAGGGGCTTGGTTCCAGCGGCGGTGGCCATGGTTCGCGTGTCCTTCCGGGTTCTGCGAGCGGGAGGTAGAGCGGCCTCGGCGGCACGGCGGGGTGGCAGTCACCGAAGCTGTTTTGAAGGGGTTGGGGCCGGTTCCGAGGGGGGTAGCCGTACCGGCCGTACCAACCTCGTTTTGGCTGGTCAGGGCCGGTACGGCTTTTTCAGTGGTACGGCTCAAGCCGTACCGGGGATGTAAGCCTCATCGCTGTGACCTGCGATGTTGATGGTGGTACGGCCGGTACGGCTCCCCCTGGCGAAGGTGAGGATTTCGCCGTTCTCGGCGCTCTCCGGGGCGGGGCAGTAACGCGCCCAGGCGTCGGTGAAATCGACTCGCTGGTATCCCTTGGCCTGCCCGTTGGGGAAGCGGATCGTGGCGGAGCGGATGTCATACTCGCGCAGGATCACGCCCAACTTCATCGCGGTCAGGCCAGCGGGTCCGTAGTCGGCCCAGGGCGCTTCGGTGTCGCTCTTGAGCCGTTCCAGCAGGGTCGCGGTGGGAAGCGCCGTGTCAGTGCCGAACGCGGTCCGGCAATCGGCCAGCAGCCGCACGCGGGTCGAGGGCTGCCCCTGGTCGTCGGCCTCGGCGGTCAGGGCCAAGACAGCGGCTCGGGCGCGCTTGGGCCAGTAGCCTCCGGCGTGGTCGGCGACGGCGACCAGGGGTTCCCAGGTGTCGGCGGCGCGGTCTTCCACGGGCATCGCGGGTTCGGCCTGCTCCAGGGTGGCCAGGTCGGCGCGCAACCACGCCGACAGATCCTCGGCCAGCTGACGCAGCAAGGGCCGGTCCCTGCGGTGCCGGTAGGGAGCGACGCTCTCACCGGGGCCGCGCCGGCGCATCCGGACCACCACCGCGCGATCCTCGATCGTGTCGGGCATTGCGCCGATTCCGGCGAGGGCGGCCATGGCGAAGGTCGGGATGGACTCCACGCGGCCGGTGTTGGCGTCGTAGCGCTTGGCCGGGCGGTTGCGCTGATGTCCGGCGTTCAGCAGCCCGCGCAGATCCTCGTTCCCGTCCGCCTTCGGGCCAAAGATGGTGTCCGCTTCGTCCACGAGCATGGTCGGCGGGTCCTCGCTGATCGAGCGGTAAACCGCAGCGCTGCTGCTGTTGACGGTGATGAACGGGTCATGACAGCACGCCTCGACCACGTCCAGCAGCCGGGACTTACCACACCGCTTCTCCGGGGCACGGATCACCAGCCGGGGGGCGTGCGCCCACGCGGGTTGGGCGTGACTGGCAGCGATCCACAACACCACCGCATCCGCGGCTTCCGGGGTCGGCAGGATCACGTAGCGGGTCAGGGCGGCCAGCAGGGCGTCAAGCAACATCGCGCCGTGACTGATGGGTTCGGACATGGGTTCAGCTCCTGTGCGAGTGGGTGTGGTGGTCACGCGGCGACCGTCCGTGGCCGCTTGGCACCGGCTTTCAGGCCGGAGGCGATGGTGTGGATGGTCTCGGCGCGGCTCAGCCCGGCATCGACCCCCTGTTGTTCCAGCAGGGTTGTCACCTCGCTCTCGGCCAGCGCGCCACCGGCGACGAGCTGGCCCAGGGCGATGGCTGCCAGGTAGAGCGATCCGTTGCGCTGGCCCTGCGGGGCAGTGGCGACACGCTCAAGCTCACGGGTGATCGCGGCGTGCAGGTAGGCGCCATGCCGGGTGTCGGGCAGGGCCAGGTGCACCGGTTGCGGCGCCGGTCGGGGCGGGGGTGAAAGATGCTGGAACAACCAGGGGGGCAGCGGGGCCGGGGTCGTGTTGTGAACTACCTCGTAGGTTCCGGTGCCGTCCGGCAGGTCCACGAAGCTGCCAGGTCCCAGGACATAGCCACCGGTCGCGCGGGTGTCGATCAGCCAGCCCAGCCCGTTGCCCTTGTCGCCCTCGGTGTTGCCCAGCCGGGCGCCTTGCGGCGCGGTGAAGTACAGGTGAGTGCCACCGCGACGGGTGCGCACGGTGAAGGTCTCGAACGGCAACGGCTCGTGGGCGCGCTCGCACAGTACGGCCAGCACGTCGGCGCCCTCGTTGACCCCCGGCAGGTCCCAGGAAGGCGGCGGGCTCTGCCCGTCCTTTCGGGTGTCGAGGTCGATCACGACCAGGTTGGAGGGGCCGCAGGCAATGCCGATGTTGTACGGCGCGCTCGACCAGCAGCGCCGGATGGTCGTCGGGTCGGTGGTGGCGTTGGTCTCCCAGTCGGTGAAGCCTTTCAGCGGGGGCTTGTCGCCGATGGAGACGGGGAAGACGTGCCAGCCGCGGGCGGCGGCGGCCAGCGCGTAGCGCAGCGTCTCGGGGGCGTTCATCAGCTCTCCTCGGTGGTGGGCTTGGGGCGGCGCAGGCCGCGAAACGGGCGCACGACCTTTGAGCCGTCGGCGCGTTGGATCAGGACATTGCGGGGGCCGGGGCCGCTCCAGCGGATAAGCACCACGACCGGTTGGCCGCGCTCCAGATAGGTGCGGCCGATCACCGGGTGCCATCCCGGTGCAGACGACGCAGGTAGGTCCACAGCTGCCAGCCGAGGCGGGGCCGCATCCCGGTTCCCGAGCACGCGCGGCAGGTGCGGTTCTTGCCGCCGGGACGGCACCGGGCGCAGGTCCCCCAGGGGGACGCGGCACACCAGCCGATGTAGCAGAGCGTGACGATTGGCAGGCAGAGCAGCAGCAGGGCAATGAGGAGGGTCACCAGGGCTCCCAGGGCTGTTTTCGGGGGTTTATGCAGGTGGGTGCTACGTGCTAGCGCGCAGCTAGATTCAGGAATGGGGCGCTAGCGGGGGTGCTACCGGTAGCGGGGTCTCCCGCTACCGGTAGCGGACTCGCGGCTCTACTCGGCCGGGCGGTTGCGGTTACGCTCCGCGACAATTTCGGCGATGCGGTCGCGGTCGAGGCCGCGCCGGTTGAGCTGTTTGCCGTCGATGCGGCGGCTGATCTGCACGGTGTCGATGCGGTGCGGCTTGAGCGCGGTGGCCAGCTGGTCGGGCTCCCAGCCCTCGTAGACCTCCGGGCGCAGCTCGGCCAGCCGGGTGACCACCACCTCAGACCACACCTTGCCCTCACCCTCGGGGATGACGGCCAGGATGTCGGTCAGCAGATCGAACGTCGGGGCCGCGGTGGGGGTCTCGCCGATGGCGTGTCCGGCCAAAGTGCCGGCGGCTTGCCGGGCGGCGCGGGCGCGGGTGACGATCCGCTCGGAGGCCGGGCCATCCAGGTAGGCCGATCGGGTGATCTGCGGGTCGTCGGCGGCACCGACCAGGTAGCCGATGCCCTTGTCGCGAGGGGAGAACGTGGTGGCGCGGATGCCGTTGCGATAGGCCGACGTGCCGAGGACCATGTCGTTTTCGACCTGGCCCATCACCCGCAGGCAGAACCGCACTCCGACGTTCGCGCTGACGCCGGTGGGGAGGCTGTCTTTGTCGGGGCGCTGGGTGGCCAGCAGCAGGATCACGCCGAGGGCGCGGCCTCGCTTGATGATGGCCGTGCACAGCTCCCCGGCTTCCTTGCCGTACTCCGGATGGGAGAACAGCTCCTGGCACTCGTCGATCGCCACGACGAGGGGGTACAGGCCCAGGGAGCGTTTGGCGGCCAGGGCTGGGGTGACTTTGTTCTCCGGGCAGATGTCGCGTGGCTGACGGGAGATCGTACGGGCGCGGGTCTCCAGGTCCTTGTAGACCTCCCGCAGACTGGCCAGGCAGGCATACACGGTGTCGTCATCGGCGCCGGACCCGTAGTGGTAGGCGACTGGCTCGAACATCGACAGGTCACCGGAGCCCTTGAGCTCGAACAGTCGGAGTTCGGCGGTGACGTCGAGGGCGGCGGCCAGCAGCAGCACCCGCAGCGCGAAGGTCTTACCCGCGCCGGGCATCGCGCCGATCAGCATGTTGGCGAACATCAGCGTGAGCTTGACCGGTCGCATCCGCTGGTCATGGCCGAACGGGATGGCCTTGAACAGGTCCGCGGTGCCGGTGCGCGCCAGCGGCCACGCGGGCGCTTTGGCCGCGGACATGTCCTGATCCCCGACCCACAGCACCAGTCGGCCAGGGTGCTGGCCGGGCGCGTTTTCGGGCCACACGCACCCCAGCGGGCGGCGCAGTCCGGAGGCCAGGCGGTCGCGGCGCTCCATGATGTCGGTCACCGTGACGCCGAGCGGCAGGTCCACATCGGCGCGCCAGCCGGGGCCGTCGCGGGTGATGGGGGCGGGGAAGTTGATGCCGCGCCCGCCTTTGCCGAACGCCTTGTTCAGCTCGGCGATGCCCAGGGCGGCCAGGGCGTCGATGACCACGGTGGAGGTCAGGCGCTCCACCTGAGTGGCGATGACGGCGCGGTCGATCAGCGGCCGGTCCGCCGGGGCGCCCAGCACGCCCAGCAGGCCGACCAGGGATGCCAGCGCGGCCCACTGCGCCGGGGTCGGGGCGGCGACGGCCAGCAGCAGGGACGCCAGAGCGAGCACGATCAGCGCGCCTACAGCGACCGTGACGCGCAGCCGCACCCGCGCATCCCGCTGCCTGCTGAGCTTCAGGTACGCCTCGGGGTCGGCCTTTTGTACGGCGGCGCGGCGTACCGGTTCGCCTTCCAGGTCGAACACCCATTTGACGCTCCCGCCGATGAAGCGGGCCGCGCCGCGCGGGGAGCGGGTGGCGAGCTTGACGGCGTACTTCGGGGTGCGCAGTGCGTGGTAGGCGCCGACGTGGGCGTAGTGGGAGCTGACCCAGGCCAGGGTGTCGCGGGCCTGGCGGGCCGAGCGCAGCCACAGCGGGATGACCGGGCGCCGCTCGGCGGAGCGCTGCGCGAGGTCGGCCAGCCAGTCGCGGTCATCGCCACCGGGGGAATCCACCCGGATGACCTCGCCCTCCAAAACGGGGCCGCCGGTCGAGGCGTCGGTATTGGTGGGCGGGTAGGGGTGGCGGCGGTCACGGGCGGAGTCGAGGGAGACCACCTCCGCGCCGGGGCCGTCGTCAGCCGGTCCGGCTGGCACGTCGGGCAGGGCGGTCAGGTCCAGGGGCGTGGT